>NZ_JAQMSD010000260.1 GCF_028330525.1 Spirulina sp. CS-785/01 | reverse complement strand
TTTCCCAACTAAAATCTTATGTCGAGAAACAGAATACTCCTGATTGACAATTTTCGGACATCGAATCCTCAAATTGTCGGGCTATCCTTCCCGACGCTCACCCTGTCGGATAGAGCGCGGGGCTGTCGCCCCTAGCTCATAAACTTCTCCCAGTCTGAGGTTGATGCTGGCGTTTTCTGGGTCTAAGTTTAAGGCTTGCAGATACCGCTTTTCAGCTTGGGAGAGATTGCCCATATGATAGTTTTCTTGGCCTTTCTCTTTTAACCATCCAGGCATTTGGTAATAAGCCGCCCCGGAGATCAGCAAGAGGACTAAGGACGCACTAAAAGTGGCTTCACTATACAAGTAGTCGGGAATTCCCAGATTTCTTAATAAGTTTTGCACGCGCTCTTGCCCTTTGGAGGTTAAACTACTTTGGGCAAGGACGATTAAACCTGTCCCTTGGGCAATCCCGGCAAAGGATTGTTGCCAAGTGATTCCTCCCCCTACGGCTAAGGACCGAAAGATGGTGATAAAGAGACTGGCAGTAATGGCTAAACAACCTGCGGAGAGTAAGTTCCACAGCCAATCCATCCGATCCCATTGATTAACCTTTTTTCGGGTTTGAAAAAACCACCACCACGCGGAATCATCGGGTTTGACCGATTTTCGCCAGTCGGGTAAATTCCCACAACGGGCAATGACTCGCGCTTGCTTGTTTAAGCGATCATCGAGTTTAATTAAGGTCTCGACTTGTTGAGTCTCTGCATCGGTGATACCTTCTAAGGTGCTTTTGACTTCATCCCGGGCCAATAACACCTCTAAGATTTCTGATTCTGAAGGTTGAGGGGATTTTTTCTCCACAGAATCTAAGGCGTGGCTGTAACGATCAATCGCACTTTGTAACTCAGAGGTAGGAGATACTTGTGATTTAGTCATGGTAGATGCCTTGTTTAAGACACAAGGTTACAGAGGATAAAAAAGCAGGGACAAACAATAGTCCAGTTAAGGGGAGATTATAGTATAAGTAGTCCTGAAGGTGCAAGTCTTTTTAGCTAGTTGGCATGATGGTTTCCTCAAGGTATTTTAAGGGGTTAATTATTAACAATATTTTTCTCCTTCTGGAGTTTTGCGGAGTTGAGGCTTGTTTAGGCTAATTTTCTCTAGATATATTGGAAGGGTTGCGAGCATTTAGCCTCAATTTCAGGTTTCAATGAAGGGAATTTCTTTCCGGTTTAGGGTAATTAAAACAATTCTTGGCTTGGGGGATTAGGATTTTAATTTATTAGCAAATTTTGTTAAACTTAAATTATTCCCTAGCATCTATTTTTTACAAGCAAATCAGAGGAGTCAAGATGGCAGATTCTAAAGCTCGTTTAATCCAAGGAATGCAAAATGCTTCGTTTTATTCTCATCCTGTCCAAGAGCCGATTCAAATGGTACAAACCCATGCGTCTTATGTGTTTTTAACAGGTCAGTATGCTTATAAGGTGAAAAAGTCGGTGGATTTTGGCTTTTTTGATTATTCGACTTTAGAAAAGCGTCACCACTTTTTACAAGAAGAATTAAGATTGAATTCGGTGATTGCTCCGGATATTTATATCGAAGTTTTACCTATTTTTGAAGCGGGCAATGAGTTTAGTTTAGAGGGAGACGAGTCTCCGGTGGAGTACAGTCTAAAAATGCGGCAATTTCCCCAAGCTTGTCTCCTCAGTGAAATGTATAAAAAAGGGACGCTAAACTCTGACTATATGCGAGAGTTAGGGGAAGTTGTTGCTCAGTTTCACCAACAAGCGAAGCAGAGTCCAGAGATTCAAAGTTATGGCACAATTAACGCCATTAAACCCGCCTTTGATGAGAATTATCAGCAGACAGAAAAATATATTGGAGAATTCTATGATATGCCAGTGCAAACTCAACAGCAATATCAGGAAACTAAACAATTTACAGATTCATTTTTTAGCACAAAAATAGATTTATTGCAAGACCGAAAAGAGGGAAATTTTATTCGGGAATGTCATGGAGACTTACACCTAAAAAATATTTGTTATTGGCAGAATAAAATCCAACTGTTTGACCGAATTGAATTTAATAAAGCCTTTCGCTTTGTGGATGTTATGTACGACGTAGCCTTTGCCGTCATGGACTTAGATGCGAAAGACTGTCCAGCCTTGGGAAATGTCTTTTTAAACACCTATTTGGAGCATACGGGGGATTGGGAAGGGGTGCAAGTTTTACCCCTCTATTTAAGTCGTCAAGCCTACGTGAGAGCGAAAGTCACGTCCTTTTTACTAGATGATGCTCAAGTGCCGGACAGTGAGAAACAAAAGGCCGCCCAAACCGCCCAACAGTATTATCATTTGGCTTATAGTTATACCCAACGAAACCCGGGTAAACTGTATGTGATGTGCGGGATTTCGGGGACTGGGAAAAGCGTAGTTGGGGGTGCGATCGCGCAACAAACCCAGGCCATTCACATCCGTACCGATGCCGTCCGTAAACATTTAGCCGGAATTGGCCTCAAGGAAAAAGGAAATCCCGATATTTATCGTCCCGAAATGAGCCAAGCCACCTATGCAAGACTGGCAGAACTCGGTAAACTATTAGTCGAGCAAGGATTTACCGTCGTCTTAGATGGAAAATATGACCGTCTCACTTGGCGGACTCCTCTCCTAGAGTACGCTCAAAGTACCGGGACTCCCGTGCGATTTGTTCATTGTACTGCACCGATGGGGGTATTGCGCGATCGCTTGCAAACTCGCCAAGGAGACATCTCCGACGCAACCACCGACCTCCTCACCCAGCAACAAAACCAGGCCGAAGCCTTCCAAGATCGTGAAAAACCCTATACCGTAACAGTAGATACCTCAAAACCGTGGGATGTTGATTCCTTGCTCTCTTAACTCCTGACTCTCAGGAAAAATTAGTAAAAACTTCAACATCCCCCCGTTAAACCAGGCAAAAGTTAGCCAAAATAAACAACAGAAGACCGAAAATTGCAGTCAACTCAGAAGTTAGCGTGATCACAACAGCAGTTAAACCCTCGATCTCACTGGTAGAAGATGCCACCCAAGAACTAATCGACTGGGTGCATGAAATCGAACATTCCCAGTTAACCGTCTTTGAAAAATCCCAAGAAGTAGCCACCAAACTAGGGGCCCATTACCGCAAAGACGGATTAGTCGAAATTGGCTTTTGGACCCCCCGTCTGATCGCCCAAGTGATGCGGAAACTAGAAATTTATCTAGAAGTCCTCACCCCCATTGATACCATAGATGCCCACGCCACCGCCCAAACCGTCAGATTTCGGCGCGATCGCATCAACCTAGTTCAAGACGGCGAATTTCACTGGGGAGTCGTCGAAGGAATGCGGCCCGGCACTCGTGAACAATTCGGCTCATTTTACTGGCTACGCTACGTCGATCAAAACGACGAACTACAAGCCATCCGCGACCCCCTGGCCATCTCCCTCCCCTACGGAGTCTTTGCACCCGCAGAACTGTACGACCTAGACAGCCTACAAGCCAACCGGGAAGACTTAGACTATATTCGGCGCACCAGTGCCTCCGTCTTACCAGGAGACGAACCCATCAAACTGGCCTCCGGCAAAACCCGCATTCCCCGCGTCCGGGCCCCCCACAATATCCTACAAATTCATATCGGGGCTGCCTCCAAAGAAAACAGCTTCGCCGGCCTCAACAAAATTTATCAAAAAATCTCCCACAAACTCGACAACGACGAACCCCTAACCCCCGCCGAAGAAAACTTCATCGGCTACGATGCCGTACAATTCCTCCCCACTGAACCCCCCATCGAATATCGGGATGAATACAGTCCCGAAAGTGAATTCTTCTCCTTCGTCTCCGAAGAAGACGACGAAACCATCACCATCGAACTCTCCAAACCCCACACCCAAGACTGGGGCTATGATGTCCCCATTTTAGGCTCAAGTGCCACCAATCCCGCCCTCTTATCCAGTTTGCGGCCCGATGAAGTCATTGACTTAATCAGCACCCTGCACAACTTTTCCACCGGCCCCATTCAAGTCATCTATGATTTAGTTTACGGCCACGCCGACAACCAATCGGAACTCCTCCTGTCTCGCCAATTCCTGAAAGGACCCAATATGTACGGACAGGACTTAAACCACCAATTCCCCATGGTGCGGGCCATTTTCCTCGAAATGCAGCGTCGGAAAATTAACACCGGGGCCGATGGCATTCGCGTGGACGGTGGCCAAGATTTTCGCTTCTTTAACCCCCTCAGTGGCAAGGTAGAGTATGATGACTCCTACCTGATGGCCATGGGGGATTTAGTCCAAGAAATTGAAGGGTGTCAACGGTTACTCTTTACCATTTATGAAGATGGCCGGCCCTGGCCCCAAGAGGGGTGGGAGGAAATTTCCACCTATCGAGAGTTAATTGAATTAAAACCAGAGTCCTATCAATGGGGGCCATTAATCTTTGCCCATAATACCCCCACCTTAAAAGGCTTTTGGGAGAAAAAATGGCGCAGGGTGTGTGAAGTGATGTACTCCGGAGACCATTGGATCACCGGATGTGCTAACCATGATACCGTGCGACGGGGCAACCAAGTGGACACCAAAGCCGATATTAACTGGAACTTGGGGAAAAATTTGGCCGAAGTCCTCAAGAATGCCTATGATAACCCGGCAGTTACCTTGTGGGTCTATGGGTTTATGCCAGGTTTACCCATGGACTTTATCAATGCAACAATGCGGGCCCCTTGGATGTTTTTCCGGAATACCGATGAACGGTATGGGGTGAAGGTGGTATCTGAAGAAATTGGCTTTCTGCATTGGCAAATTACGTCCGAGATGTATAAACATCGCAAAGCCTTTAGTCGCTTAAAGTTACTGGGGTTTAAGTATCTCAGCGAGTTGCGGGAGTTTGGCCGCATTCTGCAAGAGGTGATGATGCAGAAAGATTACAATATCTCTGAGGTGGTGAAAGCCATCCGCATTTGCATGGATGAACCCAACAGTGAATATTGCGAAATTCCCGAAGTGAAAGGGTTAAGGCGGTCTGGGATGTTACGCTTCTTGAGTAAGTTAGATTTAGACCGTCTCAAGGCATTTGCTCGCTTGTTTATGGAGGATTGTTTTGATGTCTGTAATGTGTCCCATTATGGCAAAGACCTGAATCCGGTGCAGGTGAAGTATAATCTGAATCTACGACGTTTCCGCCATAAGCATTATTGGTTACATCACAATTTGTCGGGGATTGACCGTTTTAATAAGATTAGTGATGAGAAGAAAACGATCTTTTATGGGGTACGCAGTAACCCAGAGGATGATGCGGAGCGAATTGCTATGGTGACGCACATGGGGGGTGATCCCGCTACAATTAATTTGGGGGAATGGTTGCAGTTAGATTTGTCAGAATGGCAGGTTGCAATTGCCTCCCCAGGGGTTGAGATCGACAATTTGGAGGAATTCCAGTTAACCGACTCTCAGGGGGTGTTATTAACTCTCCTTCCTACTGAAGATGAGGATTAGTTGATAAGTTGTTGTTTGGGAACAAGGGAACAGGGAATAGGGAACTCCGGAACAGGGAATAGTTGGTTCTTTGTTCTCCCCCATCTCCCCCATCTCCCCCATCTCAACTCTCAACTTTCCGAATAGCATCGGCTAAAACCTCGCTGACAAGCTGGTTTCCCGATGGACTGAGATGGATATGATCGCGGAATAACTGGTCGGGGGATTCGGTATTTTGAAAAATGGGTAAACAGTCAATATAGGGGATATTCCGTTGTTGACAAAATTCCTGTAACCGTTGTCTGGCTTTGATTTCGTAATCCCTTGAACCGGGTTCACCGATTTCTCGGAATAGGGGGGTTAACGCTAGAATAAATTGGGCTTGCTGTTGTTGGGCAAACTCCTGCATTTCTGCCAAGGCAGCCAGATTTTTTCCCACGCGATCGCCTCCTTCCTGGTGAATCGCTTTTAACTCCGGAATCTTCTGAGAAGGGGCAAGATAACGCTGATATAGCTCCATAAGGGCTAAAATAGGTTTTTGGTCAGGATAGGTGCGATCGCGTCCCACAGGCAGCGCAGTGGGCGGTGTGCCGAACAAATCATCGGTATTAATCAACACCACCAACACCTGCGACTCAAACAGGCCAAACCGTCGTAAATAGGCCGCCTCATTACGAGGATTCCAGGAATTAGCCGAAGCATTTAACACCTGTACCCACGTTAACCCCTGTTGCTCTAACCGTTGCTTCATTAACTGGGAAATAATCTCCCCTTGATCCGTCCACCATCCCCCATTGGCCACCGAATCCCCAATTAAAAAGACCCGGAATTCCCCCGGTTGACGAGACGGAGACACCGTTTCCCCCCGCATTGAATATTCATTAATCTCAATACGGTTGCCCATCCGTCGCACTGTTTGCCCCGGTTTGAGCAAATAACCGATCTCCTCATCCCCCAGATATAACGGCGGATTCCCAAACCCAAAGACTCCTCGCAAAGCGAATTCTAGTAGAATTACGCCGACTAGAACAATTGCTGCGATCGCAAACCAACCCATCCTGTCGCCCCCAACTGCAACTCAACCATCATAGCCGAATTGTTAAAATCAGAAAACGGGACGTGATCCCCCCAAGAAAGCTCTAAAATTGAGTGGTGAGTTGTGAGTTAATTAGGAAAACAGAACCATGTCAGACTTAAATCGCGGCATCATGAAATTTAAAAATGCCGATAAACCCTCCGTTATCTTTCTTTCATCCATCCTCGTCCTAGGGAGTATTATCGCCCTTATCGTCTGGGCCCTATCCACCGCCTATGCCATATAACCGAGTAACCGTCCCAAACTCCCCCCGTCCAACTGGGTAAAGACGACCCACCCTCACGGAGTCTCAGCCATCCTAGAGACTGGAGTTTTTGACCCATAGTCCTTATTGTTTGAACAACGATTTTGTCTTCTCTACCCTCACCTCTCCTAGCAGTCGCTCAAGCAAGTCCTCTCCTCGGTTCAATCTGGGTCGATATTGGAGCGGCCTTGTTTATGGTCTTCCTCTCTGGCTGTTTTTCCGGGTCAGAAACCGCCATCACGGCCCTAGATGACCTGAAACTCCGAGGACTCATCAAACAACAGGGCGACCCCGAAGGAATCTTCCGTCTTGTCCTACAACGACGGGCCCGATTTATCACCACCTTATTGCTAGGAAATAATCTGGTCAATATTTTTCTTACAGTATTGACCAGTAATTTATTTGCCATGTGGTTAGGGAATGCAGGGTTAGGCATTGCCACAGGAGTGATCACCATTGTGGTGTTAATTTTTGGGGAAATTACCCCCAAATCCCTCGCCATTCTCAACGCTATGCCCCTGTTTAAATTGGTCGTGCGGCCAATTTATTGGTTATCCAAAATTTTCTCCTTTTTTGGGTTAATTTATGTTTTTGAACAGATTACCCAACGGATGATCTACATGGTTCAGTCCAGACAAAATAAAGGCAGTCCAGAAGGGGAATCTCTCAGCGATTTACAATTAATGATTGAAGTCTTAGGGGGGAAAGGGAAGCTCGACTATTACAAACATGACTTACTCAATAAAGCCTTAATGCTAGATGAAGTCATGGCGAAAGATGTAGTCAAACCGCGCATTGATATGCGAACCTTATCCCATGAAGCCAGTTTACAAGACTTACTCAATCTGTGTTTAACAACGGGATATTCTCGGATTCCTATTCAAGAGGAGTCTAAGGATCAAATTGTGGGCATTGTCCACCTCAAACAAGCCTTACAACATTTACGAGGTTTACCGGAAGAAAAACGCTCTCAAGTGTTAGTCAGTGAGGTAATGGATGCGCCTGTTTACGTCCCCGAAACCAAACGCATTTCTAGTTTACTCCGAGAAATGCTACAACAACGCCTCCATATTGTTATTGTAGTAGATGAATATGGGGGAACAGTTGGGTTATTAACCTTAGAAGATATTTTAGAAGAATTAGTCGGAGAAATCTACGATGAAAGTGATTTTCCCCGGCCTCCTGCCCGTAAGAAGACAATCGGGCAATAAGTTTAGTGATTTGTTGTTTTTTGTTTTTGGTTTGTTCTTGATTCTTTATTCTTCCTCATATTCCCCATCTTCCAACTATCAATTATTAACTATAAACTACTAACTATCAACTATAACCTCCTATGGCCTTAACCATAAAACCCGTCACCACATCCCAAGAATTAGAGCAATTTTTAGATATGCCAAAATTGGTGTATCAAGATGATCCTAACTGGGTGCAACCCCTTCGTAGTAGCGAAAAACAATTATTGAGTCCAGATCATGCGTTTCGCAGTTATGGGGAATTACAACCGTTTCTCGCTTGGCGAGATAATCAGGCTGTAGGTCGCATTGTGGCCGCCGTCAATCACCGTTTAATTGAGCGAGAAGGCAAGAATGTGGGGGTGTTTGGCTTTTTTGAGGTGATCGAGGAGTTTGAGGTGGCTGAGAGGCTTTTACAGGTGGCTTGTGATTGGTTGCGCGATCGCAAAATGACCTTGGCCAGAGGACCCATTAACCTCTCCACCCACAACAGTTGTCTCTTTCTCGTCGATGGGTTTGACAGTCCCCCCGTAATGATGATGCCCTATAATCCCCCCTATTATACCCAATTCCTCGAAAAAGCAGGCTGGCAAAAAGCCAAAGATGCCTATGCCTACTATTTTCCCATTGATTTAGTCCTAGAGCCAAAATTTGAAAAAGCCTATCGCATCGCCACAAAATCCGGTGTCACTTTTCGCCCCATTCGCACCAAAGGGGAAGGGTTTAAACAAGATTGTCGGGCATTATATAACCTTTTTACCACCGCATTTACCAATAATTGGAGTTCCAGTGCGCGAAGTGAAGAAGACTTCTTAGAAGAAGCCGAAGAATTAAAAAGTGTAGTTGATCCCGAAGTCTTTCCCATTGCCGAAGATCAAGGAAAAATGGTCGGTTTCTTCATGGGATTACCCGATTATAACATGGTCTTTAAACATTTAAATGGGAAATTAAATTGGCTAGGAATAATAAAATTTTTATGGTATCGGCGACAAATTAACCGGGGGCGCGTTTTAGCCATTTGTTCCCTCCCCGAATACCGACGAAAAATGGTTGCCCTTGCCTTAGTTTACGTCGCCTTCCAAGCCGGAATTAAAAAAGGGAAACCTTACAAATGGGCAGAATTATCCTATGTCTGGGAAGACAACATGGCCTCTCGAAAAATCATTGAAGCCTCCGGCGCAAAAATTTATAAAACCTATCGAATGTATGAACATACTTTAGGGTAGATTATTGGTTATTGGTTGTTAGTTATTGGTTGTTCGTTGTTGGTTGTTTGATGATAAAAACCCAAAGCATAGTCTCAAAAAAACATTACAAGCGAAACCGGATTCTGTATAATGAAGCGTGAGGTCAGTTTCCCTTGAATCTTATTCGTAAACCTTATTGTCAAGACATCAACAATGGACTCTCAAGACAGAGAATACGAGTTTAACAAAAATAGAGAATATGAGTTTAGTCAGTCCCAAAACTCTCTCATCGAAGACTTAGCCAACAAAATGCGCTTTGTGGCTTATTTTTTAATAGCCATTAGTATTTTAGCCATTTTGGGCGGATTAATCACCATTCTAGAGTCTGGATTAGCAACAATCATGCAAGGCGTTGTACAATTATTCGTGGGAATTTGGACACTTAATGCCGCCAGTGCATTTCGGCGCATTGTCACCACAGAAGGCAGTGATATTGAAAACTTAATGGGGGCATTAGGGGAATTACGCAAGCTGTATCGGTTGCAGTATTGGTTACTCGTCATCACCCTAGTTGCCATAGTAATTATTGTCCTTGCCTTCGTCGTTTTTGGAATTATTTTAGGGGTAACGAGTAGCTAACAGGGTGAATCGCCTTGCGGTACAATAATTCCGTTTAACGTACTGTAGGAGATCAGAACAATTGACTCAAGTAGCCACGAAACCCACCGTTTTTTGTGATTTTGATGGGACCATTACCGCAGTAGAAACCTTTGCGGGAATGATGAAAACCTTTGCCCCGCAACTGTGTGCTGAATTATTGCCCCAGTTATACGAAAAAAAAATCACCTTACGGGAAGGAGTGCGACAAATTTTAGAGTCCATTCCTTCCTCTCAGTATGAGGCCGCCATTGCCTTTGGGGATGATAAACCCATTCGCCCCGGTTTACCGGAATTGATCGACTTTTTGGATCATCACAACATCCCCTTTCATGTAGTGTCTGGGGGACTCAAAGGCATGGTAGAACGGGTATTACAGCGAGAAAACCTACTCCAACGAGTCGCCTCTGTCACGGCCATCGAAGTGGACCCCCGTCAAGACAAAATCATTGTCCCCCCGCAACGGTTTGAAGGAGACACCGAATTAGTGGCCAAAGTGAAAGTCATTCAACACCACACCGACGGGGAAACCATAGCCATTGGGGATTCTCTGACGGATGTGAACATGGCTTTTTATGTAGATAGGATATTTGCCCGCGATCGCCTCGTCAAATACCTAGAAACCGAAAACAAACCCTATCTCCCCTGGAATGACTTCCGAGACATCCACCACACCCTACAACAACAATGGGACACCTAAGCAAACCGACAAGTCACCCGGCCTAAAATCAACCCCGGAGAAACCCCGCCAAACTGACGGCTATCCGTACTCGCCGCCAAATTTTCCCCCAGCAAAAAACAATCCCCATTCTCCTGTATCCACTTCACCCGCTTAATCAGTTGTAACTCCCGTTTCTGGGGGTGTCGAGCAATCACCAAATCCCCCACTTGGGGGGAACACCTTTTATAGGCCCGAAAATCCACCAACACCTCCTCCCCCGGTTGCAGAAGCGGCAACATCGACTCCCCCATCACCCGAAACCGTCGTCGTTGACGAAACACCCAGAGTAAAAACTCCCGCCAGTTTGTATCAGCCAACATTTCTCTCCCCCTTACCCAAAAAATAGGAATTGGGTAAACACCCAATCCCTCAAGATTTTTCGTCTTGTCTATCTTAGACCTAGCTAACTAGCTGGCTTTGTACCAAGGTACATTGCGATCTTTGCTTTCCCAGAACATATTGTGGATTTTCTCAACCGCCGCCATTAACTCATTAGCGTGTTCGAGACTCACTTCTACCTTAGACGCAGAGCAGAGTTTCGCCGCTTTCCAGAACGTATCGTGAAGATCGGGATATTTCTCCAAATGAACGGGCTTAAAGTAGTCAGTCCAGAGGATCAACAACTCATCTTTAGTGATCTGAGCTTGTTCTTCCTTAATTTGGACATAGCGAGAAAAAGTGTTGTGATACTTAACCACAGCGTCTTTATCACTGGGGTTAGGAACTTCTAAGTCCAGCAGCTTCTTAGTCATAGATACCACAGCTTCTGCGGCGATGCGAGCAGAGGAGGGATCATACACCCCACAAGGCCCATCACAGTGAGCAGATACGGTTTCTGCGGGAAACCGGGTTTTCAGGGTAGAAATCAATGTTTTAAACATAAGGTCTTGCTCGTAATCTCTCAATTTTTTCATGGAGGGTCGATATCAGGATAAAGCGATGATTTTTATCCCCCCCTCCCCCATATAGCTTAGTGGGATTGGGGACTGACCTGCAAGGGAAAACTAGGGAATCCCTACTTTCGGTAGAGTTTGCCGCCTTTCTTTGGGGAGAGAAACGGGTTTCAATGAACAATGAACTTGAGTGGTGCTTGACTTCTCACCGTCGGGAGTTTAGCCTTTTGGGGAGTCTTGTTCGGGAGCAGGTTGCCTGAAACTTGTTTCTGACTATCGCTCAGTTCAGTTTCTCTATCCCCACATAGACTAATCCCCCCACCAGTACCCCGCAAAAGAACCAGACATTGAGTTTCAGTTCAGCCCACCAGTCTCTTGCCCATTCTCCTCGGAGACAGGAGATAATATCAGGAATGAACGAAAAGCGCACACATTCCCAAAACCCATCTCCATCACCAAAAAAGGGTTTAAATAGAAGGATCAGAACCAGAATTCCGGCAAGAATGCCACAGATTTCAGCCACATCTATACCTCCACACTATCAATGCTTTAACGATTAATATGGACTTCGGTATCGAAAGCCACTAATAAATCCTGAAACGCTCTATGGGTGGGCATTGCCCACCCAGCCCTGTCAAGGTGAGAAATTGTAGAACGAGACACCGTTGTTTCAGACACTTGTGAGAGACATTTTCTCCCCCTCTCCCAAGGTTGGGAGAGGGGGTTGGGGGGTGAGGGCGACTCCAAAC
>NZ_JAQMSD010000259.1 GCF_028330525.1 Spirulina sp. CS-785/01 | reverse complement strand
AATGGCAGCATTCCAGTCTCTATCTAGGGTGAACCCACATTGACAAACATGAGTCCGAGTCGATAGAGATTTTTTGACAATTGCGCCACAGTTAGAGCATTGTTGGCTGGTATGAGCAGGGTTAACAGCAATTGTCACCTTGCCAAACTTACCCCCAAAATACTCTAACCACTTCCTGAATTGATACCAACCTGCATCATTAATCGACCACATCCAGTAGATAATCGTTCAGTAACAGAAAATTGGCTATGACTGCATTGGTTGGGGGTGTGTTGCAGTTGGCGATAAAATTCGTTCATCAGGACGGCGGTGGGGGTGTCGAGGATTTTCCAGAGGGTGGCCACTAAACTGGCTGTCCCGGCGGCGAAAAAGGCGCGAGATAGCCCCACGACTCCATCTCCGGTGATCGGGGTGGTTTGTAGGACTATTGAACAAGGCGGTTTGCATGGATGCAATTCGGTGGATGCTTGCAATAGAGAGGGGAGGAATGGGCGTGCTGGCTAAACGCTAATTTTCTTGGTCATAGTCTGCCCTCACTGACAGGGTTGTCTAATTGTTGCCAAATATCCTGCGATCGCGCATAATAGTCCAACGCCAAAGAATAATTCCTGAACAGAGGTTTCACTCAAGATAATTCCGGCAGGATTCATACCAATCTACCTTTAAAACCCCTCTACCTTTAAAACCCCTCTACCTTCTGCCCTCTGCCTTTAAAACCCCTCTGCCTTCGGATACTGGATACTGATTACTCCTATAACCTATGAAACAAAAATTACTGGTGACTGGTGCAAGTGGTTTTCTCGGTTGGACATTGTGCCAAGTCGCCCAACCCTATTGGCAAATTTATGGAACTTATGCAACCCATGGGGCCAAAATTCCGGGGGTTTCACAGGTGAAAGCTGATCTACAAGATCTTCCCAGTTTGCGACACCTTTTGACAGAGATTAAACCCGATGCCATTATCCATTTAGCGGCCTTATCTCGCCCCAATTATTGCCAAACTCATCCCCAGGAGAGTTATAACATTAATGTGTTGGGATCGTGTGCGATCGCGGATTATTGTGCCACAGTGAAGATTCCCTGCGTTTTTACCTCCACTGATCTAGTGTTTGATGGCACAAACCCCCCTTATCGTGAAACCTCTCCTCCTTCTCCTGTGAGTCTTTATGGGGAACATAAGCTACTGGCCGAGGAGGGGATGTTACAACGGTATCCGCAAACGGCGATTTGTCGAATGCCGCTTATGTTTGGTGAAGCGTCTCCCACGTCTTACAGTTTCTTGCAACCGTTTTTACAACAATTTCGGGAGGGGCAAGCCTTACGCTTATTTTATGATGAGTACCGAATGCCTGTGAGTGCGACAACGGCAGCTAGGGGGTTATTGTTGGCCTTGGAAAAGGTACAGGGTTATGTCCATTTGGGGGGAAAAGAAAGACTCTCCCGTTATGAGTTTGGGGAGTTGATGGCGGAGGTGTTTCATTTATCGAGGGAACAAATTACCCGATGTTCCCAAAAAGATGTCCCGATGGCGGCCCCCCGTCCGGCTGATCTCTCCATGGATAGTTCTCTGGCGTTTGGGTTAGGGTATAATCCGCCCTCGGTGAAGGCCGCTTTAATGGAGTTACGGGGGAAAGTTTGAGTTTTCCCTCTGGAAGAAAACGTTAAATTCCGGTAGGATGAAGGAAACCTATGATAACGACTGTCCAAAAAGTATTTTTGATTTAATTATGAGTATGGGAGTGTTTGCATCCTTTAAGGCGATGACAACAGGCTCAACTCTCGCCCCTGAGAAGGCAGGGAAAGTTGTCCAAAAACCCTATCCGAATTTTAAGGTGATTGTGCTGAATGATGATTTTAATACCTTTCAGCACGTGGCGGAATGTTTACTCAAGTATATTCCGGGTATGACGAGCGATCGCGCTTGGGAGTTAACCAACCAAGTCCATTTTGAAGGTCAGGCCATCGTCTGGGTTGGCCCCCAAGAACCCGCCGAGTTGTATCACCAACAGTTAAGTCGGGCCGGGTTAACCATGGCCCCCCTAGAAGCCGCATGAGCATAAACTAATGGGAAATTATTCATCTAATGGCCGCCTTGTCTGGAATCATTCCACCCATATTCCGGGGGTGATTCCAGTGTTAGAACGACTGGTGGAAGTCGAAGGCATTACGACTGTCACCCCAGGGGTTCTCAGTCGAGCGAGGGGCCATAGTCCCAAGCTCAAATTGCGGGTGTCGGTCCCCATTCGTGGCGGCCATAAGGTGATAGCTCGTTATGGGAAGTCGGTGCAGGAGGTGTTTGTGGTGACAGAGTTGGAACGAGGAGCTTTAGAGGATGCGATCGCAAGTTGTTTATAATTGGGTAATGAGTAATGGGTAACGGGTAATGGGTAATTACTTTAAGTCTAATAATCCCTGCTCTTTCTTCTTAGGATTAAAGCGAATTTCCATCTGTACATTGCGCTGTTCTAACTTCGCTAAGACTTCCGCCTCTAGGCGACGAGCGACTTTTTTAAATAACTTCATTTGTCCAAGCTCATCACATTTCTGATAACTTTCTTTTTCTTCCTCCGTCATTATTGGTTTGGCATCAATGGGCTCATGCCATTGGGAAAACGCCTCACCATTTCCCGCAGGAGTCGCCCCATTTTCAGCAATCCAAGCCTCTTTAATTTCCTCTAAAATTGTCCGGCTTGGTCGTTCAATAGTCTTAACTTTAACCCAATAACAGTAGTCCGGTTGGCGGACTAAATGCTGTTTTAAACTGGTATAAATATCTCTAGAATAATCCACCAATTGGAGTGTTCTCTGCTCATCAAAAATGGCATAAACCCCAATCTTTCTTTGTAACTCACTCGGAATTTCTCCTGCGTCTAAATAAGGAAGAAAAGTTAAGTCTTGAAGATTCGGCGTTTCAGGAGTATCAGTCATTAGTCTATATCTCATTAGTCTATATCTCTCGAATAAGAGTCAAGGGGGAAAAGTGAAGACAATCTAAAGATTAAACCATAAAAACCCATGGTTATCATAAGAGAAGCGGAGAAGCGGAAAAATAGGCCAGTGGGAGTTTGTAATAAACTTTAATATTAGCCCGTCCTGGTCCAACTCTTTGTACAATCAAAAAAACTGTAATAGGATGAGCGCGTGTGATTGAAACTTTAGCAACTTTAGGTGACTTTTCTCGGACGTACTGTGGTGCAATTTGTGCCGTATTAATTCCCTTAAACTTACTGATCACCTTATACACCCTGGGGAGTGTGATTATGCAACGGCCACCGATACAAACCTTCTGGAGTGCCAGTTGTGCCAGTCTGACTACCCTAATTCTCTTTTTCCATGTCTCCAGTTGGTTTTGGGTGGGAGTTGTCACCCCGGTCACGTTTATTTTATTGGGATTAGGAACAACTTGTCTAACGGTGAATTGGACGGTGGTGGGATGGCGGTATCGTCTCCAGTTTAGCGGGTCCCAATGGGGATAGTTTGATCGGGATGTCCCCGATTGGGGGGAAGATAGGGAACGGTTTGGGACTCACAGCGTTCACAAACTGCGGTCTGACGGGACTCAACTGTGTTTTGCACCCGCAGTAAGACAGTGGAGGAGATAGCAGAAACGGCCAACACCCCAAAAAGTAGAAGCACCTTATAAAGGATTTTGTCATGCAGCATAACTCGCGTCAGATTCTCGGTTGGAGGCATGGGAGTAAGGGGAAAACTCGACAATCTTAGTATCCGCGAGGTGAGGGGGATTTTCCGTGATAGTTCTCTGGGAGACGGGTGACAGTTTCAGCGCGATCGCGTGATAAAAATAAACTCGACTCGGTGACGACTAGCGAAAGAATGGAGTGAGAGAGATCACTAATTCAATGAACAATGAACAATAAACAATAAATAATCTCCCCCCCCAACTCCCTCATCTCCCAACTCCCAACTCCCAACTCCCAACTCCCAACTCCCGACTCCCAACTCCCAACTCCCAACTCCCAACTCCCATCCCGCAATATGCCAAAATAAGAGAAACTTGCCGTATTCTGTGACTGTCCTTTATGAAGTTTTTGAGCCATATTCTGACACCCAAATCCCAAAAAGCTACCCCCAGTACACGGGGACTTCCCCCCTTGCGTCGCTCCCATCGAGGGGTTGAACTCAAATCGGAACAGGAAGTGGAAACCATGCGACAATCGGGGAAAATTGTCGCCACCGTCTTGAAAGAAATTGCCGAACGGGTGCAACCAGGAATGACCACCCTAGAGTTAGATGAATATGCGGAGAAGCGGATTCGAGAACTAGGGGCCACTCCTAGCTTTAAAGGATATTATGGCTTTCCTGGCTCAATTTGTATCTGTTTGAATAACGAAGTCGTTCACGGGATTCCCAGTCCGAAAAAAGTGATCCGGGAGGGGGATTTACTCAAAGTAGATACAGGAGCGTATCAAAATGGGTATCATGGCGACTCTTGTATTACTATTCCAGTGGGCCGGGTGAGTGCTGAGGTGGAACAGTTGACCCAAGTAGCGGAAGCTGCCTTATATCAAGGCATTGCACAAGTTAAAGCGGGGAATCGACTGATGGATATTGCCGGAGCAATTGAAGATTGTGTGAAAGCATCGGGATATGCGGTGGTAGAAGAATATACGGGTCATGGGGTCGGACGGAATCTCCATGAACATCCGGCTGTATTTCATTTTCGCACCCATGAATTAACCAATCATGTGTTAAAACCGGGTATGACGTTGGCCATTGAACCGATTGTCAATCAAGGATCACGGTTTACTCGGACGTTGCGCGATCGCTGGACTGTTGTCACCACAGATAATAAACTGTCTGCCCAATTTGAACATACAGTGTTAGTCACCGAAACAGGATATGAAATCCTCACCGACCGCACCAAAATTTCATAAAGCCATCCGAGAAAATCCCGAAAAATACCAGTTCTCACTCGGATAAAAACTTGTTATAACGGCCTCAAAAGCCCCTAAATTTAAATTAACAAAAGTTAAAAAAAAAGGAAAATTTGTCTGATTGATTTCCATTACTCTGTAACAATGTGTTAACCGTGTTTTCCCATCCCTCGATGCTCCTTCCCCTAGTTCAGCAGCATTGCGCGAACTTAGGTCTAGATTCCACCATTCAGGACCTCTATCTGGACAACTTTCAGGTGGACTGGACGTGCCAAAGTCGGCAAGTCGCCAAAGAATTTGAGCGCAACCCGTCTCATCCGGGGGTTATCCTCCTACGGGATGATAAGTTTATGGGGATGATTTCCCGTCAACGGTTTTGGGAGTTAATGGGGCGGCCTTATAGTTTAGAACTGTTTTCTAAGCGGCCCCTCAAAAGTTTGTATGAGTTTGTGCGGCGAGATATTTTCCATTTACCCGGCCAAATTTCCATCGTCAATGCTGCTCGTCAATCCCTCGAAAGACCGTTAGAATTACTCACAGAACCCGTTGTGGTTGAAGTTAACCCCCAAGAGTATCGGCTTTTGGATGTTCATCAATTGTTGGTGGCCCAGGCCCATATCCACCAATTAGCCACCCATTTATTACGGGAATCTTCCCAAAAATTAGAGCAGGCCAATGAGGAATTAGAGCGTTTGGCCGCCTTAGATGGATTGACGGAGATTCCCAACCGTCGTCGCTTTAATAACTACTTACAGAATTTATGGTATCCTTTGGCCTGTTCTCAGTCTCCCTTAACCCTCCTGTTAGCCGATGTGGACTTTTTTAAAAGCTACAATGACTATTATGGTCATTTAGCCGGAGATGACTGTCTGCGTCAAGTGGCCAAAACTTTACAAGACACGATTCAAAGTCCAGAGAGTTTAGTGGCCCGTTATGGGGGAGAAGAATTTGTCGTGGTGTTACCCCATTGTGAACAGGAAAAGGGGTGTCAACTGGCCCAACAAATTCGCACAGATATCCGCCAACTGAAAATTCCCCATCATCCCTCCTCAGTGAGTTCTTATGTTACCGTGAGTATTGGCGGAGCGAGTTTTATCCCTGACTTAGAGAAGCCCCCCCAAATGTTAATCAAAGCCACTGATGAAGCCTTGTATCGGGCGAAGCAATCTGGGCGCGATCGTTATGTTTTTGAACCGTCTTTTCCCATTAACAATTAACAATTACCCATTACCCATTACCCCTCCAACCAATTTTCTAAAAAGCCTGATAACCACTGTTCTCCCTCCTTTTGATGACGGGAGTATTTTTCCTGTTGTTCGTGACGGGGTTGGGCCCCTGGTAACGCTAACATTTCCGCCCCTACTGTTGTCCAGCGATCGACAATTTGCTCTGTCACCTCTGGGTGAAACTGAATGCCATAGGTTTTTGTCTCATAGCGAAACGCCTGATTGACAAACGTTTCTCCCCTTGCCAACTGCACCGTATCCCTAGGTAACTCAAACCCCTCTTGATGCCACTGATACACCCAGTCTGGCATCTGAAACTCCTCCGTTACCCCCTCAATGGGATAATAGCCAATTTCCGTCTGTCCTTCCGGGTGGGAAAACACTTCGGCCCCCAACACCCTCGCCAATAATTGGGCCCCTAAACAAATACCTAATAAGGGAGTATCCGAAGCAATAACTCTCCCCATCCAATCTAACTCTGCCCGAATAAAAGGCAAATGTTCATCATTGGCACTCATCGGCCCCCCAAACACCACCACCCCCCGATAGTCGGCGACATTTTCCGGGAGAGACTCCCCCAAGGCCGGGCATAACCGTTGTACTCTATACCCTTTGTGTTGCAGGAGTTGCCCTATTCGTCCGGGATCAGAGGTTTCTTGATGCACAATAGCTAGTACAGTATTTTCCGATTGAGTCATCTTTATAGTAATCAGTAATCAGTCAACAGTAAGCAATCATATCAAATCCAATTAATCCTTTATTAATTATTAATGGTTAGGGGGTGTTGGGTTACGCTACGCTTCACCCAACCGACAATCTACTAATACAATTATCAATTATAGAACAGCTAAATTTTTACATTTTTAATTTTCTATTTGGTCTATTAACCCGTTTTAACGGGTTTTAGCTATTAGCCTTGGGGTTTAACCCAAGGCATATTGGTTACAAAAAAAACAAGGGGAGACCCCCCTTGTCTGAACAGACTGAAATTAACGCACTAGGCCATCCACTCAGTGTGGAAAAATTCACCTCTGGGTTTATCCGTGCGTTCGTAAGTATGGGCCCCGAAGTAGTCTCGTTGCGCTTGGGTGAGGTTTTGGGGTAGGCGATCGCGCCGATAACTGTCAAAATAATCTAACGAGGCACTAAAGGCCGGAACCGCTACCCCCGTCTGATTCGCCGTCACCAGCACATCACGCCAAGCCCCTTGACGGTCGAGAATCGTCTGTTTAAACTCCGGTGCAAGTAAGAGATTAGGCAGTTTCGGATTCTCATTAAAAGCATTCTTGATCTTATCCAAGAACCCAGCCCGAATAATACAACCGCCTTTCCAAATCCGGGCATCTTCCGCTAAATTTAACCCGTAATCGTAATGATCCGAGGCTTTCCCCAATAACGCCATTCCTTGGGCATAGGAACACATTTTCGAGCAGTATAAAGCATCCCGTACCTTATTAATGAAGTCCTGAGTATCCCCAGTAAAATCCGTCGTCGTCGGGGTTAACTGCTTCGAGGCCGTCACTCGTTCCTCTTTATACGCAGACATCACCCGGCCATTCACCGCCGCAAAAATCGTGGGAATTGGCACACCTAACTCTAACGCACTGATCACCGTCCAGCGACCCGTCCCCTTTTGGCCAGCCGCATCCAGAATATAATCGATCAAATGCTCATTGGTTTCCTGGTCGATATATTTGAAGATATCCGCCGTAATTTCAATGAGGAACGAGTTTAACTCCTCCGTCTCATTCCATTGACTGAACACCTCATGCAACTGCTGGTTATTCAAGCCTAAACAATATTTCAGCAAGTCATAGGCTTCCGCAATGAGTTCCATATCCCCATACTCAATGCCATTGTGAACCATTTTCACATAATGACCTGCACCCCCGCGGCCAATGTAGGTCACACAGGGGCCATCGTCCACTTGAGCGGCGATTTTCGTCAAAATGGGTTCAAGTTCCTGATAGGCCGCTGCTGTCCCTCCAGGCATCAAACTGGGACCGTGGAGCGCACCTTCTTCACCCCCACTGACTCCCATTCCCACAAAACCGAGGTTAACAGCTTCTAAGTCTTGGGTGCGACGTTCGGTATCTTCATAGAGAGAGTTCCCCCCGTCGATGATCATATCCCCTTCTTCGAGGAGAGGTTTTAATTGTTCGATCACCGCATCCACAGGTTTCCCCGCTTTCACCATTACTAAGATTTTGCGAGGCCGTTCTAGAATTTTGACGAATTCTTCGAGGGAATAGGCCGCTTTGACATCTTTCCCTTTCGCACGGGTTTCCATGAATTGTTCTGTTTTGCTGGCCGTGCGGTTATAGACAGCAATGGGAAACCCCCGACTTTCCACATTCAGGGCTAAATTTTCTCCCATTACCGCTAAACCAATTACGCCAAAAGTTCGCTTAGTCATAAATACTCTATTTCCTCTTGAATGGACAGATCGTGTTTTCGTTGACTCTAGTTGTAAGTCTTGTTTTTATGATGGGGTATTCTCCCGACAATCTGCATGAGAATCATTTTTTAGGGTAGCCCGAACTGTCTAAATTGGTCTGAGAATTAAATGAAAAGTCAAGGAATTGAGATTTTTTTGCTAATTTTTGGCGATTCAGGTTAAATTTTTCTAAAATTTTAGGGGTTTAGGTTAATTTGACGTTATAAGTCCTCAATCTCGTAATCTTTTCCCATCTTTTGATCAGAACAAAATGCAGTATTGGATACGTTTTGACGGTGAGAGGTCTGTTATCTTTTACCTCTTGTGCAAGTCTATAGGGAGTTTTTGTCCATGAAACGGCGTAATTTTGTGTTAACGCTGGCGGTTGCGGTATCGTTAGGGTTAGGCGCGATCGCAGGGTGCGGGAGTAACGAGACAACCGGGAGTGAGGATGGGGAAAAAGTCCTCGTCATGGCCACCTCTGCAGACTATCCCCCCTATGAATTCTACGAGACGGCCCGGGGAGAAGGTGAACCTGTGGGGTTTGATATTGATATTGCCCAATATATTACTGAAGAATTGGGGTATGAGTTAGAAATTAATGATATGGACTTTAATGGTATTATTCCAGCGTTACAGTCCAATCGTGCGGATTTTGCCATGGCCGGGATGACACCGACAGAGGAACGCGAAGAAAGTGTAGATTTCTCTGAGGTGTATTATGAAGCAACGAATACTATTATCGCTAATAAAGGGTCAGGATATGACACTTTTGCGGATTTAGCGGGGAAAACGGTAGGCGTTCAGTTAGGATCAACGCAACAAGAAACGGCTCAAGAAAAGGCGGAGGAAATTGGTGATATTACCCTAGAACCTCGTAATAAGGTGAGCGAAATTGTTCAAGAAATTAAAGCCGGTCGTATTGATGCCGCTATTGTTGAGGATACGGTGGCCAAAGGGTACATTCAAAATAATCCCGATTTAGAGTTTCTCCCTATTAAGGATCAAGAGGCTGCCGGGTCTGCCATTGCCTTTCCCAAGGACTCGGAATTAGTAGAAGAATTTAACGCCGTTTTAGCGGAAATGAAAGAAAATGGAGAAATGGAGAAATTAATCACAAAATGGTTTGAGGAATATTATGCAAACCAAGGAGCAGAGGAAGGAGCAGAATAAAATTCAATGATCACCCTATTGAATACCAGTTTAGACCGTTTTTCTGATACTTTTCTCTTAGCCCAAATGAATCTTGACTTTTCGCGCATTATGCCCTCTCTTGGCTTCATTTTGGGGGGGATTGTTGTGACGTTACAGTTTACGTTTTTATCGGCAATTTTGGGCTTTTTTTGGGGAACAATTTTAGCCCTATTTAAAATATCAAAGTTTAAGCCTCTATACTGGTTTGGGATGGCTTATACCTCGATTTTTCGAGGGACCCCCTTACTGGTAACATTATCGCTCTTTTACTTTGCCACCCCCCAGTTAACCGGCTATGATATTTCTGGGTTTCAAGCGGGAGTTATTACCTTTTCGCTCAATTCTGGGGCCTATGTTTCCGAGGTAATTCGAGCCGGTATTTTAGCGGTAGATCGAGGACAACAAGAAGCAGCCCTGTCCTTGGGAGTCCGCTATAAACCGATGATGTTGGATATTATTTTACCCCAAGCGATTAAGAATATTTTACCTGCCTTGGTGAATGAAAGTATTGCTCTCTTAAAAGATTCTACATTAGTTTCGACCATTGGCGCACAAGACTTATTAAGACGAGCGCAAATTGTGGGAGCAGAAAAGTATGTTTATTTTGAACCCTTACTCATTGTGGCAGTAATTTATTATGTCATGGTCATGGTGTTAACGTTGGCCGCAAATTATCTAGAATTTCAATTACGCAAGAGTGGTTAAATGATGCAACCTCAAGAGCAAGCAACCCCCCCCGCAATTCAAGTGGATCGCCTTTATAAATCTTTTGGTAGTTTAAAGGTATTGCGAGAAATTACCACAGAAATTTATAAAGGAGAAGTCGTCGCAGTCATTGGCCCCTCTGGGTGCGGGAAATCGACCTTTTTGCGTTGTTTAAATCTCCTCGAAATGCCCACCTCTGGCAAAATTTATATTAATGGGGAAGAAATCACCAATCCCAATACCGATGCGATGCGCATTCGGCAAAACGTGGGGATGGTGTTTCAACATTTCCATCTGTTCCCTCACATGACAGTGTTAAATAATATTGCCTATGCTCCCATGAAAGTGAAAAAAGTGGCCAAGGAGGAAGCTAGGGAGCAAGCAAGAGACTTATTAGGAAAAGTGGGACTTGGGGAGAAAGCAGATACTTATCCTTCTCGTTTATCGGGAGGCCAAAAACAACGGGTTGCGATCGCGCGAGCGTTAGCCATGAATCCCGATGTTATGCTATTCGATGAACCCACCTCGGCCTTAGACCCAGAAATGGTAAAAGAGGTATTAGAGGTCATGAAAGCAGTATCAGACACCGGGATGACAATGGCCGTCGTGACTCACGAAATGGGGTTTGCACGGGAAGTCGCGGATCGAATTTTCTTCCTTGATGGAGGGAAAATTGCTGAAGATGCTCCCCCTAGTGAATTTTTTACCGCACCAAAAAGCGATCGCGCCAAACAATTCCTCGAAAAAATGTTATAAATCATCAAATTCCCAATCTGATCCCCTTACTCCCTCCCCCACTACAATGAGCTTCTAATTTCATTGGGAATTGCGTCTGACCAATGGGTTTAAACCCAAGGCTCAGTCTGGTGGGTAAAGCATAGCATATGGGGAGAGGGGGTGAGGGGTTAAAGATCAACTACACTAAAATTAAAGCAATACTGGACTTGGGGACTTATTATGATCTCTACTCTCAGCCAACACCAATATACAGTCGATGAATATTTAACCCAAGAAACCCAATCGGAGGAACGCCATGAGTATCTTAATGGAGAAATTACCCCTATGACAGGCGGTACACCCAACCATAATCAAATTAACCTGAATTTGGCAGGGTCATTAAATTTTGCCTTGCGACGACAACCCTATCAAGTCTTTATCACAGATCAACGTCTGTGGATTCCAGAACCGAAGATTTATACTTATCCTGATGTCATGGTCGTTCGTCAACCCTTGGAATTGCACACCGGACGCAATGATACCATCACCAATCCCCTGATGATAGCAGAAGTCTTATCCCAATCCACTCGCAGTTACGATAAAGACCGTAAATTCAAAGCGTATCGCACCATTGACAGTTTTCAAGAATATTTACTCATTGACCAATATCAAGCTCACGTAGAACATTATACGAAAACCGAGGAACAGGCTTGGCTATTTCGGGAGTATGATGGCTTAGAAGCCACAGTCTCATTACAGGCATTGGAATTTACCCTTCAATTAGCCGATTTATACGATAAGGTAGAGTTTCCCACCGAGGAAAGGGAAACAGCACAACCAGAGCAAGATTAAAATGTAAGCATGAGATCAATTGCTGCCATTCCCTCAAAATGCTGAAACAACACCTCTGGTCACTCTTCTTCCCCCTAACCGTCTCAATACTCCTAACCGCCTTTCCCTCACCCCAACAAGGCGCACAGGCCCAACCCCAACCCAATCGTCCTACGCTCCGTATGGGCAGTCAAGGGGAAGCCGTCCAAGAATTACAAGCAGCTTTAAAATTACTCGGTTTTTACACCGATGAAGTCACCGGACTTTATACCGAAAGCACCATTATCGCCGTTTCTCGCTTTCAAGAAGCCGCCAATTTACCTGTAAATGGTATTGTAGAACCCACCACCTGGGCCAAACTATTCCCCACCGAAGTGGCCAGTGAACCCGTCTCCCCCCCAGAAACCTCCGAAACCCTCGTCACCGAACAACCCGAAGACCCCCCCCCAACCTCCTCCGAGGAAGAAACCCCAGAAACAACTGAAACATCCCCAGAAGACCCCCCCGAAGACCCAGAACCCAATTATATCCCCGTCCTGCGTTTAGGAATGGAAGGTCGATCAGTACGTCGCTTACAAACCCGTTTACAAGAATTGGGGATTTTATCGGGGACGGTGGATGGTATTTTTGGGGAGAAAACCTTAGAAGCAGTGCGAGAATTCCAGAGACGGTCTAATTTAACAGTGGATGGGGTTGTTGGTCCGGCCACTTGGGACGCATTATCCCCTTAGATCAAGACTGATTTCCCCGCCCTATGAGACAATAACCCTAGAAAAGTCTGCATAGGTTTTGAGGAGGTTGGCCTTGGCGCAACAAAGTACACCCAGAGACTGGAGTTGGCCCTTTTGGCCAGTTGTTCCCCTCTACCCCTACGGGAAACGACGCACTCTCCGTCAAGAAGTCCTCCCCGATACCCTCTGGACATTTGACCAACTCCAGGGCATCTTTTATGTCACCGTTCCCGTCCGCATGACTGTGGTACGGTTAGAGGAGGGTGGCCTATTGGTTTATGCCCCCGTGGCCCCCACTCCGGAATGTGTGCGGTTGATGCGGGAGTTGGAGGAGAAACACGGGGAAGTGAAAGTCATTGTCCTCCCCACTGTATCAGGAATTGAGCATAAAGTCTTTGTGGGACCCTTTGCCCGCAAGTTTCCCCAAGCACAAGTTTATATTGCCCCCAACCAGTGGAGTTTTCCCCTTAACTTACCCCTCAGTTGGCTAGGGTTTCCCCGTAAACGCACCCATATTTTGTCCCCAGATACGCCGAATGTACCCTATGGGGATCAATTTGAGTATGCCATTTTAGGGCCAGTGAAGTTGGGGTTAGGGCCTTTTGAAGAAGTGGCCCTTTTTCATAAACCCTCTCAAAGTTTACTGGTGACAGATACGGTGGTGTCTATCCCTGCAACCCCTCCGGATATCCTACAACTTGATCCCTATCCGCTTTTGTTTTATGCCAAAGATGACACCTTTGCACCTATGGAGGATACTCCCGAAAACCGTCAACGGGGGTGGGAAAGAATCGCTCTCTTTTCCATGTATTTTCGCCCCAGTGCTGTGGAAATTGTCGATTTGATTGATTCGATCAAACAATCTTTTCATGCCCCAGATCGCTCGAAAAAAGCCTATTTTGGCGTTTATCCTTTTAAATGGACACAACGGGATCAACTCTCGTTTGAATCTCTGCGTCGGGGGGGACGGTTGTTGGTTGCCCCTATTTTACAGAAGTTAATTCTCGGTCGGGCGAAACAAGAGACGTTACAATGGGTGGAACGGGTGGCCGGGTGGCCGTTTCAGCGTATTGTACCGTGCCATTTAACTTCTCCTATTCTGGCTACTCCAGAGGAGTTTCGGCAAGCCTTTGCTTTTTTAATGAAGGAGTCGTCGTTACCGGAGGCCGATTTAGCTTTGTTACAAGCGTTAGAGGAGAGTTTTAGTCAGCGAGGAATTTTATAAGATGCCTTGGTTTCCCTTGGATCAGTATATTTGGGATTTTTGGTTTGCTTGGTGGGCCGAGGAGTTACATTTATTTTATTTACAGGCTTCTCCTGCTGATTGTGATTATAACCCGGAACGGCGGCATAATTGTTCGGCGGTGGGTCATGCTCGGTTAACTGCTTGGGGATGGCAAGAGGTGAGTCGAGAGGGGCCGGTTTTTGCGCGGAGTGAGGGGGATAGATGGGATAATTTGTCGATTTGGACGGGGAGTATTATTGAGCATCCGGTGACGGGGGTGTATTATTTGTTTTATACGGGGAGACGGTGGGATGATGCGTTGGTTTGGACGGCTCATGAATTGCAGCGATCGCAAAATATTGGTTTAGCTACCTCCCCCAATTTAACCCACTGGCAACGCTACAGAGACACCCCCATTTTACCCAATCCTGGCACCCCCTTTGAGGGGGTCGCTTGGCGCGATCCTTACGTGATACAAGGGGAAGATGGGTTATTTTATGCCTTCATCTCCACCCGCTTAAAGGAGAGTGCTTTTGATGCAGGAGGGGCAATTGCCTATCAAGTCTCGGATACCCTAGAAGCATGGCCCAATCCTCCTAAGATTTTGGTCGCCTCAGAAGAATTTTATCAGATGGAAGTCCCGCAGGTCTTCTGGCGGAGATTTGGCAACCAGAAGCGATTATACTTACTATTCTGTTTACAACAGGGAGACTGTTCCCAACAACGCTATCATCAACAAGGGGAAGCCAACTGTCAGACAGGAACATATTACTTATATTCCGATTTAGTCCCCTTAGACTATCCCGACTTCCCCTTATGCAAGTCTCCCGCAAAATTGCTGGCATCGGGGTTATATGCGGGGAAATTACTCAACCCTGAAACCGCAGAAACCCCCCTCTTTTTCGCCTTCCATTGGTCCAATGCTGCGGGACAATTTGCCAATGGTCTCTGCGACCCGCTACAGTGCGAATTTAAGGAGGATGGGACGTTGGTGTTATCGCCCAGCCCTGTCAAGGTGAGAAATTGTAGAACGAGACACCGTTGTTTCAGACACTTGTGAGAGACATTTTCTCCCCCTCTCCCAAGGTTGGGAGAGGGGGTTGGGGGGTGAGGGCGACTCCAAACCGCCATATCTCGTT
>NZ_JAQMSD010000015.1 GCF_028330525.1 Spirulina sp. CS-785/01 | reverse complement strand
GTCTCTCTATATCTATGGAACTCCTGGTGGAGATAATTTAGATGGGACATCACGCAACGATGTTATAGATGGATTAGCAGGTGATGATGATCTTGCTGGACGAGAGGGGGATGATATCATTTATGGTCGGTCTGGGAATGATAAACTCTCTGGAGGACAAGGTAACGATGAACTCCACGGAGGAGAGGGAGACGACGAACTCTCTGGGGGACAAGGAGATGATGAAATTTACGGGGAGGGAGGCAGCGATCGCATCTTAGGATACACTCCCGGCACATCCATCGGCAATGATCTCCTCTTTGCTACTAATTCCCAAGATACCCTAGACCTCTCTGCTTATACGGCCTCTGGTGTCACCCAACAACAACAAGGCAATGATTTACACCTCACCTTAGCCGGAGATGGGTCCATTACCATCAAAGATTACTTTACCTTGCCCGAAAATGAGCGCATTACCATCGAATTGCCTCAACCTGAAGACCCAAACACCATCTATGGAACAAATCAAAATGATTTCGTAGAAGGAACAGTCCAAGACGACACCATCGACGCATTAGCTGGCCATGACTTGATCGTGGGACGATTGGGCAATGATACCATCTATGGACGCTCTGGCAACGATCGCATTCTCGGAGAAGATGGCCACGATATTCTCTACGGCCATGAAGGAAATGACCATTTAGAGGGACATCGAGGCAATGATCACCTGTTGGGAGGAGAAGGAAATGATCTGCTTATTGCCCATGACGGTCATGATCAACTAGAAGGCCAGCAAGGGGATGACCGTCTCTATGGTTACGAAGGCAACGACCAACTTTCAGGAGGAGAAGGCCGCGATCGTCTCGAAGGCCATGGGGGACACGATATACTCCGAGGAGGACAAGAAATTGACGAACTCTTTGGGGGCCGTGATAACGATACTCTGTTTGGAGAAGACCACAACGATCTTCTCTATGGACAAGACCATGATGATCGGCTTTATGGTAACGAGGGAGATGACCGACTCTACGGAGGTCACGGCAACGATCGCCTCGAAGGTCATAGTGGCAATGATCAAATGCGAGGAGGACAAGGCAATGACTTTCTCTTAGCCGGAGATGGCGATGATACCCTCTACGGAGAAGGGGATCATGATTTCTTGCAAGGGAATGGGGGTGCAGATGCACTTTATGGCGGTTCTGGCAACGATCGCCTCGAAGGTCATAGTGGCAATGATAAACTGTTTGGAGAGGATGGAGAGGATTTTCTCGTGGCGGGTAACGGCGATGACCAAGTTTTTGGAGGACATGGCCGCGATCACCTCGAAGGCCATACAGGCAATGATAAACTCAAGGGAGGAACAGGCAATGACTTTATCTCAGCCGGAGATGGCGATGATACGCTTTACGGAGATGAGAATGAAGATATCCTCTATGGACATAATGGGCGCGATCGCCTCTTTGGGGGAAAAGGCCACGATCTCCTATTTGCCGGACATGGCGACGATGAATTACACGGTGATCGGGGCAATGACCGTCTCTACGGAGAATGGGGCAATGACCAACTCGCGGGCGGAGAGGGACACGATTGGCTCTATGCTCACTCTGGCAATGATAAACTGGTCGGCAATCAAGGCAATGATCACCTTTACGGAGATGATGGCAATGACACCCTCTTTGGGGGTCAAGGTTTAGATGCCTTATATGGTGGGACGGGGAATGATCTCTTTGTCCTCCAAGCAGGAGAGGGCTATGATACGGTGTATGATTTCAACGGCAGTTTTGATCATCTTGGACTCACCAATGATCTCAGTTTTGAGTCTTTAACAATGACTCAAGTGAATGGTGATGCTTTCCTCAGTTATGAAAATGATCTCTTAGGGGTGGTGAAAAACACCAATGCTGATCTGTTGACGGGAAATGATTTTCAGACGGTGATGGTGTGAACAATTAACAATTAACAATTAACAATTTAGGGATCTATCAGGGGAGGAGAAACCGGGTTTTTTGTTCTCACTGGACGGGTTAACAGTTAAACCTCCATAGAAACCCGGTTTCTTGCTTACTGCTAGAGTATCAGGGGAGGAGAAACCGGGTTTTTTGTCAACAATTCCCCCCTATCCTGAAAACAGAACTTAACGTTTGGCTAATTTCTTGGTTTTCATTTTCCGTAACCGGATAGACTCTGGAGTAACCTCCACTAACTCATCGGGGCCAATGTATTCTAAAGCCCGTTCTAAACTCATTTCTACGGGAGTTTGTAACTGGACTAACTCATCCCCAGTCGCAGAACGGTGGTTGGTGAGTTGTTTGGTTTTACAAACATTTAACTCTAAGTCTTGGGGCCGGTTATGTTCTCCCACAATCATTCCTTTATACACTTTAGTCCCAGGAGTGATAAAGAACACGCCGCGATCTTCAGCTTGTTTCAAGGCGTAGAAGGTGGCTTCTCCCTCCTCAAAGGCGATAATTACCCCGTTGTAGCGGGTTTCTAATTCACCGACCAAGGGACAATATTCGTGGAAACTGTGGTTCATAATGCCTTCCCCACGAGTTAAGCGGATAAATTCACCTCGGAAGCCAATTAACCCCCGTGCGGGAATGATAAATTCTAGTTGGGTGCGGCCATTATCTCCCACTTGCATATCCTGCATTTCCCCTTTCCGTTGGCCTAAGCGTTCGATACAGCTTCCGACGGCTTCTTCAGGGACATCTAAGATCAGATATTCAAAGGGTTCGTAGGGTTGTCCGTTAACTTCCCGATAGATGACTTGGGGTTGGGAGACTTGAAATTCGTAGCCTTCTCGACGCATGGTTTCAATGAGGATACCGAGGTGGAGTTCACCCCGTCCAGAGACCATGAATTGTTCGGGGGAGTTGCCATCGCCGACTCGTAGGGCTACATTGGTTTCTAGTTCTCGATACAGGCGATCGCGGATTTGCCGAGAGGTGACAAATTTCCCTTCTTGGCCCGCAAAGGGGGAATCATTCACCGAGAAGGTCATCTGTAAGGTGGGCTCGTCCACTTTAATCAACGGCAATGCCTGGGGTTGATCTGGACAAGTCAAAGTCTCGCCAATATTCGCATCGGCAAACCCCGCAACGGCCACAATATGCCCTGCCGAGGCTTCTTCAATTTCCACTCGCGCTAACCCTTCAAACCCAAGCAGTTTACTCACTTTCCCTTGGGTAATTGAACCGTCGTCATTGTATAAGGCCACCTGTTGGCCGGCTTTAATTTTACCGTTGTGAATGCGGCCAATAATAATCCGTCCTAAATAGTCGGAATAGTCCAGCGTGGTGACTTGTAACTGGAGGGGTTTTTCGGGATCACCTGCCGGGGGCGGAACGTGATGTAAAATGACCTCAAAGAGAGGCTGCATATCTTTGCCTTCTTCTTCGAGGGTTTCTTTGGTATAACCCTGTAAGCCGGAGGCATAGAGGCTGGTAAAATCACATTGATCGTCGTCGGCCCCTAACTCTACAAACAAGTCAAAGACTTTATCAATGGCCCCGTCGGGGTTGGCGTTGGGACGATCAATTTTATTGACAACAACAATGGGACGTAAGCCTTTTTCTAGGGCTTTTTTCAAGACAAAGCGGGTTTGGGGCATCGGCCCTTCATTTGCGTCCACAATGAGGATACAACCATCAACCATGCCTAAAACTCGTTCGACTTCTCCCCCGAAGTCCGCGTGGCCAGGGGTATCGACAATATTAATAAGGGTGTCTTTATAACGAACGGCGGTATTTTTGGAGAGAATGGTAATTCCCCGTTCTCGTTCTAAATCATTGGAGTCCATCACGCAGTCGGGAACTTCTTCCCCTTCACGGAAAATACCGGACTGCTTCAGTAATGCGTCAACTAACGTGGTTTTACCGTGATCGACGTGAGCAATGATAGCTATATTGCGAATGGGAAGAGACATAGGTGCGTGATAGGACGTGATTTGTGTAACAAAAATACAGATTTCTTAATAATTTTAGCGCAGTTAGGGGACAATGTGGGGATTGGTGTCAAGTTATGGGGGAGATGGGGGAGAACAAAGAACCAAGAACAAACAACATTACTGTTTACTGTTTACTGTTTACTGTTCCGGAGTTCCCTATTCCCTGTTCCCTTTTTCACAAACAACAATCAACAATCAACAGCATCTAAACTGCCCCAAAATCCGGTAATAATGCGACTTCCATCTTTGAGGATATGTACTTCAATCTGATCTGAGGCCCAGGTGAGTTCTCCTTGGAAAGCGGGGTTGAGAACTCGAACACGCTGATTTTTTGAGGAGACTAGGGAGTTGGGGGCATTAATGGCTAGGGATTCGACATAGGGCCCGTCCACTAGGAGATCGAGTTGTTGGAGTAAATCTTGAGACCCGGCGGGGGCATCTTCCCGTTGTAGTTCTTCTAGGGTAAACCCGGTGAAGGACATGATATTTAACCCCTGGGCTTTGAGTTTACGGGCCAGTTGGGCTAAGGCTTCGGCTTGCCAAAAGGGTTCTCCTCCGGAAAAGGTGACTCCGGTATTGCGGGAATTACTGAGGATTTTGTCGGCGAGTTCGTCAATACTGATCAGTTGGTTGGTGTCAAAGGACCAGGATTGAGGGTTGAAACAGCCTGGACATTCTCGCGTACATCCTTGGACCCAGACGACGGCCCGTGTTCCCGGCCCGTTGACTTGGGATTCATCGACGTAACCCATTAGGTTCAAGAATCCTGTGGGGATGGAGGTTGGACTGGGAGTTGGCATAACCATAAGCGGAGATGATTTGATTCTATAGTTATAAAGTTAATACTAATCAAGGAAGCTGGAGTGTGGGGAGGAAAGTCAACACATCTTTACAAGTCTTGGGTTAGTTACTGTTATTAGCAGATCAGAATTGATTTGGGTAAATCCGGGTTTTTACTTATATTGAGGCATAATGGGCTTGACATTTTATACAGTATAGGTTTTAATGATTTATAGTTCTTTGGAATTAGGGATTAGATTTATGGGTTGAGACTGTTAGATAGATTCTATTTTTTCTTTCTATCCAGTATTTTCCCATAATCTGTCAGGGTGTAAATCAAGGTAATGCGGGATAACTTGACTTGGGATACCTCTTTTCAAGGAACTTGGGTTTGATATTTCCGTATTTATACGGGGAAGCCAGCAAGTGAGTGAGCTTGCTGGCATTCTGTTTTGGTTGTTGGTTGTTTGTAAACAAGGGAATAGGGAATAGGGAACAGGGAATAGGGAATAGGGAACAGTTTGTTCTTCGTTCTCCTCCATCTCCTCCATCTCCTCCATCTCCCGACTCCCGACTCCCGACTCCCCTTTGTGTCCTTTGTGTCTTTGTGGTTCAATTCCCCAACTCTCAACTATCCACGATCAACTATCAACTAATCTTCTGGTGCGGCATTTTTGGGGAGGGGTTTTGGGGTTGGGGTGGGGTAGAATTTATAGGCTTGAATGGCTTCGCTGGCCACTTGGACAACGGCCAAGTCGTTGTCTCGGAGTGCTTGTTCTAGGTAGGGGATGACTTGGGAGGAGTCGATTTTGCCTAATGTTGCGATCGCGCTTTTACGAACTTCCGCAGCTTCATCCTGACTCAAACACCCTAACACCGGAATCATCTGGAGACAGTCTGCATACAGTCCTCCCTCAGTGACTTGTTGTTGTAACTGAGACACCACGGCCACCCGAATAGAGGGATTGGGAGACAGAGCTAAATCCAGTAATTCTGAGAGACTAAAAGGGGTGTGGAGGGAAGATGGAGAGGACAGGGTAGGGGAAGGAGGAACGGGAAGGGAGGAGGAGGGAGAAGGAGTTGCATCTGGGGAGGGGAATTGCGTCTCGGTTTGTAACTGAGCAAGTTGTCCTTGGTAGTCTGCTTCTACTTGCTGGAGTTTAGCTTGTAACTCACTCTGGTGACTCTCTTTGAGAGTCTCAATCTCGCGTTCATACTTTTGTTTGAGTTCTGCGATCGCGCGTTCTTTCTCCAGTTGGCGATCGCTCAACTGACTCTCGTGGGTGCGTTGTATCCTCTCTAACTGTTGCTGAGACTCCTCCTCATACTCCTGACGTAACCCCGTTAATGCTTCCTCTAACTGGGTCTGATACCCCTGCACCAACTCTTGTCGGGTTTGGTTCAAAGCCTCTTTAAGTTCTAGTTCCTTTTCCTCTCTTGTTTTCCGTTGCAGTCCAGAACTGACAACAGCCGACACTGCAACACCAATAATCAGTCCGATAACAATATCCATACCCTAAATATCCTCGCAGTGCTGAATTGAGTCAAATACCGATTACCCTTTACCGATTGCCAATGACTCACCTTAATCTCGTCTGAGAATTGTACCATCTGTGGCAATTTCTAGCGGTGTAGCCAGGAAATCCGTTGGGGATTAAAAGGTTAATGACTGGAACAATCAATCTTTAGTTACGTCCCTCCGTGTCCCTATCCGGAGAAGCACTGTCCTTTTCTTGGAGTTGCCATGCGATCGCATTGAGAATCAGTTGACCATGGCCACTAGACTGGTTTAAGTAGTCTTCTTGGGTGGCCACGGCCATCCCCATCCGTTCGATAGTTTTGCCGTATTTTTTATCCTTGGCCATCTCTTTTTCTTCTGCGGTGAGGGGTCGATTCCGTTCTAAGACTGCTTCAATGATGGAAGTATAGGGGGACACTTCTTCTGCTGCGTCTTGGACTTCGACTTGCAGTTTGGTTAGTTGGATAATTTCTCTTGCTCCTTGGACAATGGGGGGTAAGTCTTCCTCGTCTTGGTTTTTCCCCTGTTCTTCGGGAGGGGGAACAAAGAAGATATTATCTTGGGTGATCCCATCGGGGAATTGTTCGGCCTCAATTTCGCCGTTTTCCCATTTTTGGTTGATTAATTCTAATGCGCGATCGCGGTTTTTCTCTGTATCGCCTCCCCGACCTTCCACAGTCAGTAAAATCCCTTGTTGTTCATTGGGAGATTTCGACAAGTCACTAACTGCAACAAAATGAGCGACGGATTTTTTTCTGGCCATGTACTTCTTTCCTGTTTTGACAGTCCGAGCGTTTCACCTACGCCAATCTTTTAGTTTAACTCGGTTTTTTCCAGGGGTAAAATAATTTCAAATTCTGTCCCCACTCCCACTTCTGAATCCATTTTTAACTGTCCGTTATGCTTTTCAGTGATAATTTGATAACTAATGGCCAACCCTAACCCGGTCCCTTTACCGACGGGTTTCGTGGTGAAGAAGTTTTCAAAGATTTTTTCTTGAATATCCTTTGATATTCCTAACCCATTATCCCCGATTTTAATACTCACCGCTTTGGTAGAGGAATCGGAGTCTAAAAGGTTAGTTTTAATGGTAATTTTGGGTTTCCAGTTTGATTCCTTTTCCTGTTCTTGTCGTTCATTTAAGGTATCTACACTATTGGCAATTAAGTTCATGAAAACTTGGCTCAACTGTCCCGAATAACAGGTCATTGGGGGCAGTTCATTATACTCTTTTTTGACCGTGATCCCATGTTTTAAACGGTTCTCTAAAATGAGTAATGTTCCATCAATACATTCATGGAGATCAATTAACTGTTTCTCTCGGTCATCCATCCGAGAGAAGTTCCGTAAACTGGTGACAATTTGAATTAACCGTTCTGCCCCAATTTTAATACTTTTGAGAATCTTGGGACAATCTTCTAAAATAAATTCATAATCAATCTCCTCTTCAAAGTCTTGTACTTTCTTATTTTTCTTCCCTAGAGACTCCTGATAAATCTCCAATAATTCGAGTAAATTTTCATAATAATCCGTGAGAAAGTCAATATTACCACTAACCGAATTAACCGGGTTACGAATTTCGTGGGCCACTCCGGCCACCATGCGACCCAAACTGACCATTTTTTCCGTTTGTACTCGTTGAGCATAGGTACTTTCATCTAATAACTGACTGGTCACTTGATGAATATGAGACTGCGCTAAAAAGAGGTGGTGAATATCGGCAATGCGATACATTCCAGAGTCTAATTGCACAATAATCGGTTCATAGAGAAATTCGGGAGGCCGTTCTAAAACCCGTCGAGTTGCCTCCACAATAGTCATCGTTTCGGGAAAAACTTCCAAATGCGCTTTTGTAAAGTCATATAACGACTTAACCGACCGTTTTAAAAAGAGTTCCAACGCATAAGGCCGACTCATGCGTTCTAAAAACCGTCTCCTCGAGATCATCCCAGAAAACTCATTATTATGAACCAAAATAACTCCTGGCAAAATGGGATTTCTGTCCAGAACTTGAGCGACTTCCATAACAATAGTGGAGTCTTCTACTTGAAAATCAAATAATTCTAGTTCATTTAAAGTGGACTCTGGGGTGAGCTTTTTTTTGGCAAAAAAATCAAAGGGAGACCCATAAGGAGAGGTAGAAGAATAGGTTTTTTGGTTTAAATTCAACATGGCCTATTAACTTAAAAATACTTTACAGGTTTAAGAGGATGGTTTCTTTCCTAGTGTATCTTGCTCGTTGTAACAAGATAGAAACAATGTAAATATCTATTAACTTTTACGGAGCTTTAAGAGGAAATTACAATTTATTAACGCTAATTTAACCTCAGTGCCATAAAATCCCTAAAAATTTCCTTAATTTTTAATTTGTTCTAAGCGGAGAAAGGCTTGCTGTAATTCCGGTTGGCGAATAGGTTTACTAATATAATCATCCATGCCTGCTTCTAGACAAATATCGCGATCGCCCTCCATGGCATTGGCCGTCATAGCGATAATATAAGGCTTAGGATAATGTAACCCTCCCGTCACCGCTTTCCGCACTAATTGTCTCGTCGCTTCTAACCCGTCCATTTGCGGCATCTGCACATCCATTAAAATTAAATCATAGGGCTGTTGTTGTACCGTTTCGAGAACTTCCACCCCATTGGTGACGACATCTGCCTCATAGCCTAATTTTTTCAGGAGTAATAAGGCAACCTTGCGGTTGACAATATTATCCTCAGCCAAAAGAATTTGCAGGGGAATCGACGGTTGTAAACTAGGCAAAGTTGGGGGAACAGCAGGAGAGGGAGCAGTGGGACTCTTGGGTAACACTAAGGTAAAATAAAAAGTCGTCCCCACAGAACTACAATAGTTGGGTTGCCAAGAAATCGGCGGATATCCCCCCACTTCACCGCGACTTTCCACCCAAATAGTCCCCCGCATGAGATTACACAGTCGCTTACTAATGGCCAATCCTAACCCCGTGCCTCCATATTGTCGAGTGGTACTCGAATCCACTTGAGAGAAGGGTTTAAAGAGACGGTGTAACTTATCCGGAGGAATGCCAATTCCCGTATCCCGGACCGAGAAAAAGATTTCATAGAGAGAGGCCGAATGGGGGTTAAGGGTGATGGTGAGGAGAATTTCGCCTTTGTCGGTGAATTTAATCCCATTGCTTAATAAATTCACTAACACTTGGCGAACTCGTGTCACATCCCCGATAAACCGTGACGGAGAGGAGGGGGGGAAACGATAACCGAGAAGAATATTTTTTTCGACCGCTTTAGGATTGAGGAGGGTGAAGGTACTTTTTATACAGTTGAGGAGATCAAAGGGTTCTTCTTCGAGTTCTAGGGAATCGGACTCGATCTTCGAGAAATCCAGAATATCATTAATAATGGCCAAGAGGGTGTCCCCACTATCCCGGATGGTTTGGGCAAAGTCCTGCTGTTGAGCATTGAGAGGGGAGTCTAAGAGTAAATCAGTCATCCCAATGACTGCATTCATGGGAGTGCGAATTTCGTGACTCATCATGGCCAAAAATTGGCTTTTGGCATGGTTGGCCGCTTCTGCTTGTTGGTTGGCCCGTTGTAAATCTTGGTTTTGTTGGGCTAAAAAGGCCCGTTGTTTTTGTTCTTGTTCTAACAGTTGGGCGTGTGCGATCGCAATTCCCACTTGGGCCGCCACTGCTTCGAGTAATTCCACTTCTTGGGGGGTCCATTGACGGTAGCGATCGCACTGATGCAGCCCAATAATACCATTAGGTTTCCCATTGTAATAAGTCCCAATAGCCAACATAGACTTTAACCCAATGCGACGACACAGAGGGGCCGCATTATCTAACAGAGGGTCATCATACACATTATTAGAGACAATCGCCTCCTCTTGACTGATTAACTGCTGTACATGAGGATTCCCTTGAATCGGCACTTCCAAATGGAGAATAGACGCAGTTTCCCCCTGCAAATACTCCGCCACAAAAGGAATATGGGGAGTCGCTTCTTTCTTATAAATATGAATCAAACAACGATTTACCCCCAACGCTTTCCCTAATTTGTTGGCCGTCGTCTGGAAAATCTCATCCATATCCAGACTTTGCCGAATCGAATCCGTAATATCTTTTAACAACAGCGTTTGATGCAGTTGATGTTCGAGATCACTTTCTGCTTGTTTCCGTCCGTGAATATCCTCGATCACCGCAACACAATACAGAGGTTGGTTATAGTGATCTCGGAGTAACGTCACATTCACCTTTCCCCAGCGAACTTGACCATTTTTACAGTAGTAACGCTTTTCCCGTGAGAAACTGGGAATTTCCCCCCCTAATAACTTTTGAAAATATTGATGATCCCCCAAGCGATCTTCGGGAAAGGTAATATTTGCAAAGGTGCGTTGGGTGAGTTCATCTGGAGAATAGCCGATAAACTCACAAAATTGCGGATTCACCTCAATAAATCGCCCCTTCGCATTGGTTAACGCAATCCCCATGGCCGCATTTTCAAAAATAGTCCGGAAGCGTACCTCACTCTCTCGCAGTTCCTTCTCCATACGTTTCCGCTTCGTAATATCCACCCAATATCCCACACATTCTATCGGCTTGTTCTGTTCATCCCAAATCACTTGTTGTTCATCATGAATCCAAATATAATATCCCGACTTACAAAGAAAGCGATATTCACAACTCCGGTTTCCTGTTTGTAACAGTGATGCAAGATTCTGCAACACTTGCTCTTTATCTTGGGGATGGACATGATCGAGCCAAAATTTAGTATTTTCTGTAAAATCTTCTGGATGATAACCCGTTAAATGATAAACTCCGGTACTAACAAACGTTGCACCAAAATCCCCTTCTAGACAACAAGTATAAAGAACTACACCACTCTGGGAGAGAAGAAAATTAAGTCGTTGTTGGGTCGTTTGTAATTGTTGCGAAATTTTTTTGCGGCCTGTAATTTCTTGCAATAAATCTTGATTCGTTTTTTGAATTTCTTGCGTCTGTTCTTCCACTAAGCGCGTTAAATTCCGGTTCAGATAATAAAAATCTTGTTCCAGTTGTTTTCGTTCCGTAATATCTTCCGTTAATCCCACTAACTGTTCCGATTGATTGACCAGTGTACAAACCACTCGGCCTCGACAACGCACCCAACGCACCTCCCCATTGGGTTTAATCAGACGATACTCCTCATCAAACCCCTCTAAGGTCGAACTTTCTCGAAAATTCTGTAACTTCGTCGCAATTCTTTCATAATCTTCAGTATGGATAAAATCTAACCAAAAATAAGGATTTTCAAGTGCTTCTTGTCTAGAAATATGCCAAAAATCTTCAGAATAAGGACTGAGATAAACAACCTTTTGATCCTGCAAATCTTGCACAAAAAAGATCTCATGACTGGTATGAAATATCTCATAAATCTTATTTTTCTGTTGTGCCAGTTTATGAGATACTTTGTTGTAATATCCTTTGGTATCTAACTGCTTATCTTGCTGATTCAATTTCGCTATCAGGAGCGAACAATATTGTTTAACTTCTGTGCAAAAAAACGTGGTTAGATCAAAGTCAAGAGATTGACCAATCACCCCTTGTAAACTGATATTATATTTCAGAACATCTGGAGCGTCTAAAAAATCATTTTTATCTTCAAATAAGAGCGCGACTCTTGTTTCATTATTATGAGAATATCTAACCTTTTTGAAACAGTCAAGCGCGTTTTTAGTTTGGTTTCGTTTAACTAAAAATAAAAGAATCGCCACTTGACCCTGAGAGTATTTACTATTAGTTATCCCTTCCTGAAAAGATGAATAGAAACTAAACTGAATCGGCTTATTATAAATTCTAATATCTTGAAACTGAGTCACTAAATTGTGCCAATCAGCAATACTTAAAAACGGACGATGCTCCCCAATGATCCAAATATCCCATTGTGCTGGGAGTCGAGACACTTCAGTTACGTCCATTGTGAATAACCCTTGCCCATGAATCCTTAGCCTTATCCTCCAGAGTATGGCAAAACTGCCCACTTAGCGCGAATCATAAACAAATATTGACATCTTTTCTCATACTGTGACGACTGAACGGATGCACCTTACCCAATTATTCCCCAATCATCCAATGATAAGGTGATTTACGAGGATGATTCTACCCCAAGAATAAAAAACCCCTGACAACCAAGAAGAATCGAAGATGAGCAAGAGGGACATACAAAGATTCTAGAGGGTCGTCAAGGATTTGTACGCGAAAGGGAGTTCCTCTAAATGTTCTTCAGGAAATTATTGGGTTTTTTACGCAGACTGTTACAAAACTTCATAAAATGGAGAAAAAGCCATTAAACCCATATTGCTTTTTTCCCGTTGATCATTCACTCTATCACCCATGAGTCAAGACTTACAGCATCTAGCGACCTTCGGAGGGGGTTGTTTTTGGGGAGTCGAAGCGGCCTTTCGCCAACTCCCAGGAGTCCTTTCCACTTCCGTGGGGTATATGGGGGGACATTTCCCCAACCCTTCTTATCTGGATGTATTATCGCGCATTACTGGTCATGCAGAAGTGGCTCAACTCCAGTATAATCCCCAACAAATCAGTTATCAGACCTTACTGGCCAAATTCTGGGATATTCACGACCCCACCAGTTTAAACCGTCAGGGGGCTGACCGGGGCGAACAATACCGTTCAGTTATTTTTTACCATACCCCAGAACAAGAGCAACTCGCCCGCCAGTCCAAACGACAGTTAGAGCAGTCGGGACGGTACGATAAACCTATTGTGACGCAAATTGTCCCCGCCTCGGCGTATTATTTAGCCTCCGAAGACCATCAGCAGTATTTTGAACAGTAAACAGGGAACAGGGAACAGGGAACAGTTGTTACTCCCCATCTCTCCCATCTCGACACAAAAAAAAGGGGGTCAACCCGTCAACCCCCTCTGGAAACGAATTATTTAGTCCAACTTAAACCGTTGCGGTGGCTTTTTCGTCTTCCTTCTTCGCTGATCCTTGTGTACCTAATTGGATTAACTCAATTTTATACCCAGTGGGGTCTGTAATGAATGCAATTACCGTTGAACCGTGTTTCATGGGGCCGGGTTCACGGACGACATTGCCGCCTTGTGCTTTAATTTGTTCACAGGTTTTATAAATATCATCTACCCCCAAGGCAATATGTCCGTAACCATCCCCTAAATCATAACTATCTACTCCCCAGTTATAGGTTAATTCCAGTACCGTGTGGTCGGACTCATCCCCATAACCGACAAACGCGAGGGTGAATTCTCCGCCAGGATAGTCTTTTTGGCGTAATAATTTCATCCCTAGGACATCACAGTAAAATTTGATGGATTCCTCTAAATTGCCCACGCGGAGCATGGTGTGTAACATTCTCATGGGGTGTTCTCCTGATTTCTTGCTTTTCTGTATCTTAACGAGAGACGTTTTCTCGGTCAGTCTCTCTTACGCATTAATTGTGAAGGTGGTGGCGGATTGGTCTTCCATGTCTGAGGGTTCTGAGGTGACGGTTTCGGCTTCGACTTTTTTGATAAATTCGTCGAGGGAGTCGGTTTCTTCTTCAGGAAAGGTGGGACTTTCGAGAGTCTCTTGGGAGGCCGCTTTTTCTTTTTCCATGGCGGATTCTGAGGCGGCCACTTCTTTTTCAATGATAGATTGGGATTCGGCGGCTTCTTCTTCTTTGATTTTATCTAGATCAAGGTTGGGGTTGGTGGGGTTTTTGATGTCCGTGTTGGGGGTTTGAGCGATGATGCGGGGTGTTTTGAGGGAGGTTTGAGAGACGGAGGGTTCGGTCTCTGGTGGGGTTTCAGAGGCGGTTTCAGAGGGGGTTTCTGTTTCGCTTTCTGTTGCTGTGGTTTCTGTGTCAGGGGTTTCCTCTTGGGTTTCAGAGGGGGTTTCTGTTTCAGTTACGTCTTCGCTGACTTCCTCTTGGGTTTCAGAGGGG
>NZ_JAQMSD010000258.1 GCF_028330525.1 Spirulina sp. CS-785/01 | reverse complement strand
TTTCTATAGCAAAAAGGTTTTTTGGACAGGCTCGTACTTTGTGGCTAGTTGCGGAGGGGTGACAATTGAGACATTAAAACAGTATGTCGAGAATCAAACTGCCCCCTGATTCATCCCATCGCCGGAGGCGAGGGTCTTCTGAAGATTAAATAAATTTTGAAGATTAAACTGGGGATTTCTGGGAAGCGTCATGGCAACGGAATAACAACTCCCACTTAACTTAATAAAACCGGATTTTTTTTTGATCTGTCAAATGATTATTTTGCATATTGTGATGCTATTTTTGCAATTTTCAAAGAACTCACCATAATTTAATAAAAATTCACAGAACATGAGTCGGGAATTTAGCTAAAACCCATTGGTGACGGTTTAGGTGTAACACCGTCAGGGATTGAAAATCTCGGTCTCATACCAAAAAATCCATTACAATAGACTGTCAAGCCTGCAACTTTTGTTGAGAATGCTGACCATCATTGCAGAAACCCCTCGCTTACAACTGCGACACTTTACAATCGCTGATTTGCCCGATTTAGCAATGATTTTGGCAGACCCTAAAGTGATGGAATTTTCCCTGAAAGGGGCAATGAATACCGCAGAAAGCCAAGGCTTTTTAAAGTCGCGCATTTTGGCTTCTTATCGTGAAAATGGCTTTGGCCTGTATGCGGTGGAGGAAAAAGCTCAGGGGCGACTGATTGGTTTTTGTGGATTACTGGCGCAAACCTTGGGGGAACAGAAAGAGGTAGAATTGGCGTATCGGTTGGCTTATCCCTATTGGGGGAGAGGGTTGGCGACGGAAAGCGCGATCGCAATTCGAGATTACACCTTTCATACCCTAAAAATCCCGCGTCTCATTTCCATTATCGCCCCCGACAATAGACGCTCCATTCGGGTTGCAGAAAAAGTGGGACTACAACGGGAAACAAAAACAGTTTTTCAAGGCTTTCCCGTGTCCATTTATGCCCTGTCTCACGCAACCGAGGCAAACCATCCCAAGCAGGCAGAGCTTCTGGGGTAAAATGAGAATCGCGGTAGTCTCGTCTCGGTGGATACGCCCATGTTGCAATTTTATTATACCCCCATTTCTAACAACGCCCGTCGGGTGTGGGTTTCCCTCCTCGAAAAGCAGTTAGAGTTTGAACCCATCCTCATGCAGTTAAATGGGGATCAGTTTCAAGAGGACTTTCTTAAACTCAACCCCTTTCACCATATCCCCGTGTTGGTGGATGACAGCTTTCGGGTCTTTGAATCCCTCGCCATTCTAGACTATTTAGAGGCCAAATATCCCAGTCCCTCCCTCTTACCCATGGATGCGCGAGATATTGCAACAGTCCGCATGATCGAATTAGTCATCGTCAATGAATTTCAACCCGCAACCATTCCGCTTTTGCGTCAATGGATGGAAGTCCCCGTAGAAGCCAAGCAATTAGAAAAAACCCATCAACAGATTGCCACCGTCTTAGGCTTTTTAAATGATTTATTACGAGAAGACAGTCCCTATTTTATGGGAGAACAGTTAACCTTAGCCGATGTCGTGGCCGGGACCACAATCCCCGTCTTACCCATGTTAGGACAGTCTCTCGCCGATTATCCTAAAATTGAGCAATGGTGCGATCGCTTGCAACAACGAGACAGTTGGCAACAAACCACCCCCACCCCAGAAGAAATTGAAGCCGCAAAAGCTAAAATCAAGGCCATGGTGCAAAAAAGCTAATTACAACTCAACCCCGCATCCTCGGCGGAATTATACTCACTCGGCACAAACGCTAACCCATAACTCGCACTAGGACAACTGCGAATACGCACCATTTCCAAAGGGGGATCAGTGCGGTTGTGTGTTCCCTCATCAAAGGCCACCACTCCCGTGGCCCCTTGGGTTTCAAAATTCCCATCCGCCAGAATATTCCTTAACTGTTGGCGGAGTTGTCTATGATTATTATTATCTCTAGGCAGCAGTTTTAAAGCTGCTTCTAACGCACGAGTCCCATCATAAGCAGTAGCCGTCCGCCAACTGACAAACTTCGTCCCCCAGACTTGCTGCGCTTCTCGACAAAACTGTTGCCCAGAGGGCGTATTACAGCCCGTTGTATGATGCCAAGGGGTATAAGCCGTAAACGTATTGTAAACTTGCTCTGAGTCGTCTGCTAAGGCTTCTAGAACCGCCGCATTATACAGGGAACTAGACCCCGCAACCCACAATTGGCCTTGGTTGGTTTCCATTAACGCGATCGCATTCCTCAACGAAGCCGCAGAAGTCCCCCCATCCGGCACTAACACCAACCCCTCAACCCCCTGCTGTCCCGCTTCTTCCAACACTTGCGACGGATTAAACCCCGCTTTTGACAAGTCTGTTTGACCCAACTCCACCACCGTCCCCCCTTGACGGGGATACAGGGTTTGAAAGTTCTCTTGAAAGGACTGACTATAATCACTATTGAAACTATAAAAAATCGTCGCCCGTCGCGCATTCTCAATTAACTGTTCCGCAAAAAAGTCCACCGACTTCTGATTATTGGCAATAGTCCGGAAGAACACACAGTCGGCCTGACTTTCGCAAAAGGTCGAAAAGGTGTCAGAGGTACTACTTGCAGACAAGAGAACCATCTGATTATCTTGATAAACCGATAAAGCGGCCTCAGTCGTCCCACTACTATAATGACCAATCACCGCCAAAATTTCCTCATCCTGGACTAACTTTTGAGCAACCTTTCTCGCTTCACTTAAACTATTGGCATCATCAGCAATAATGACTTTTAATCCCTTCCCATTAATTTGGGTGGCCGACTGATTAATTTGTTGTTGAACTTGGGCCACTCCCCGCAAAATTCCCGCCGCTTTATTCTGATCATCCTTTACCCGTGCTGGGACAACCACAGCAATAGTATAATAGTCGGCATCCGCCTGGGCCAGCAATTGAGCATTATTATAATAAATCACCGTTTCGGGGTCGTTGGGAGACTCCGCTAAAGCCGCTTGAAATAACGTCTCCGCTTCGGCATAATTGGCTTGATTATACGCTGCTGCGGCCTGTTGTTTCTCCTCAGAGGGATCGGCAAATAAAATGGTGCTTCCGGCAGTGATTTGGGCTGGTAAGGTTTCTTCGGTGGAGGAGGAGTTGGGATCCCTCGCTTGGTTTCCTAAGAAACGGTCTTTGATCACCCAAAATCCTCCCCCCAAAATAGCAGCAGTAATCCCTAATGTGCCGATTAAAATTTTGATTTCCCGTAGCTTGGCCATGGTCTTATTTGGTAATTGGTAATTAGTTTTAGTGACTATCCAGAAACTAAAATTACTTAAATTGAGCTAACAGCCTTACTCTGATTAATTTCTGTCCTTCTTCTTAGGCTAACTTCCTCCTTCTTCCTTCCTTCTGCCTTTTGCCTTCTAAACCAAATCTAAGAACAACTTAATCCCGCTTCCTTAGTCGAATTATATTCTATGGGAACAAAAGCTAAACCATATTGTACTCCAGAACATTGGCGAACTTTGACAATTTCTAAAGGAGGATTAACGCGGTTATGAGTATTCGGATCAAACGCCACAATTCCTGTCGCACCTTGGGTTTCAAAGCTCGGATTAGCAAGAGTATTCAATAAACCTTGCCGGATTTCTTGAGGATTATTCGTGTTAGGCGAGAGTTGCTTTAATCCCGCAGTAAGCGCACTGGTGGCATCATAAGCCGTTGCCGTTCGCCAACTCACAAAACGAGTCCCCCATAATTGCTGTGCGCCATTACAAAATTGTTGTCCTGCCGGAGTTTCACAACCATTACTATAATGCCAAGGGGTATAAATTGCCAATGTATTTAAGGTTTGGTTTGGAGCATTTTGCAGGGAGTCTAAAACCGTAGGATTATATAAGGAACTTGAACCCGCCATCCATAATTGACCTTGATTCGTTTCGATTAAAGCAATGGCATTTCTTAACGAGGCCGCAGAAGTTCCCCCATCGGGAACAAGCACCAATCCTTCTACTCCCTGTTGTTGGGCATTTTCTATCACTTGGGAAGGGTTAAACCCTGCCGTGGATAAATCGGTTTGTGACAGATTAATGACTGTGCCTCCTTTATTGGGGAACGTCTCTTGGAAGTTCTTTTGAAACGACTGACTATACTCGCTATTCTGACTATACAAAAGACTGGCACGACGGGCATTATTAATTAGTCTTTCCGAGAAGAAATCCACCGACTTCTCATTATTAGCGATGGTGCGGAAGAAGACACAAGAATTACTCTGATTTCGACAATAGTTAGAAAAAGTATCCGAGGTACTACTGGCCGACATTAACACCACTTGATTTTCTTGATAAATCGGTAACGCAGCTTCAGTGGTTTCGCTGGTATAGTGACCAATAACGGCAATTAATTCCTCTTGATTGACTAACTCTTGGGCCACCGCTTCAGCTTCACTTAAACTATTAGCATCATCGGCAATAATTACCTTTAACCCCTTGCCATTAATTTGGGCAGAAGACTGATTAATTTCCGTTTGCATCTGTGCCACTCCTCGCAAGATGGCCGCTGCTTTATTTTGGTCATCTAACACGCGCACTGGGACAACCACTGCAATGGTGTAATATTCATTTTGGGGGTTGGCCAATAATTGGGCATTATTGCGATAAATCACCGCTTCGGGATCATTGGGGTTTATCTTGAGTGAGACATTCAAAAGGTTTTGTGCTTCGGTATAATTCCCATTGGCTAACTGTTGAACCGCATCCTGTTTTTGTGGGGTAGCATTGGAGAATAATATACTGTCTCCCGTGGTGATTTTTGCGGGTAGGGGTTGAGAGTTGCCCGAAGTATCTGTTTGACTGTTTCTCGATGCAGTTTCTCCCCCAAACTGCCCTCGTAACAACCAATATCCCCCTCCAAGGATCACTGCTGTGATGATGAGGGTACTGAGTAACAGTTTGATTTCGCGTTTCTGCGACATAATAATCCAAAAAAATGAGACAGCAAGCAACTCTGGGCAATTTTCCCAGTGAACTTAGGATTCTATACTACCAAATCAAGAGGAAAAGCTGAGTTTGCCCAAGTTATAGTAGTAAGCATTCAGCCATCAGCTAACGGCTGAATGCTGAATGCTTACAACGGCTTGATCTACAACAGTAACCCAAAACAATCCTGAAATTTTCTGGCCTTGGCTTTAATCCATATAACAATATACTCATAGAAGCAGTTGCTTAGGGAAAATCATCATGGCACAGAAACGAATTTTAATCGTTGGCGGAGTTGCGGGAGGGGCCTCTTGTGCCGCGCGATCGCGTCGTATGGATGAAGATGCAGAAATCATCATGTTCGATCGCGGTTCATTTGTCTCCTTTGCCAACTGTGGCCTCCCCTACTACGTGGGAGATGTCATCCAAGAGGAGAAAAAGCTCCTCGTTGCCAATACAGAACTCTTTAAAGACCGTTTTAACATAGAAGTCCGTCTCGAAAATGAAGTATTAAGCATTGATCGAGACCAAAAAACCATCACCGTTAAAGATTTACAACAGGATAAAACCTACCAAGAAGCCTACAATGCGCTAGTTTTAGCCCCTGGTGCGTCCCCCGTGCGTCCCCCCATTCCGGGGTTAGACTTACCAGGAATCTTTGCCCTACGCACCATCCCCGACAGTCGCCGCATTCGCAGTTGGATCAGCGAACATAATGTACAACGGGCCATTGTCGTCGGTGGGGGGTTTATCGGCTTAGAAATGACTGAAAACCTCGTTCATCGAGACATTAACGTCACCCTCGTAGAACAACTCCCCCAAGTCTTACCCCCCGTTGATCCCGAAATGGTGACACCTGTCCATCATAAATTAAAAGCCCAAGGAGTGAATCTTGCTCTGAGTGACGGAGTGAAAGAATTTACCCAAGCAGAGGACGAAATCATCGTCTCTACCCAGTCCGGACAACAATATCACGCTGATCTCGTCATTTTAGGCATTGGGGTGCGTCCGGAGAATAAACTCGCCCAAGACGCGGGTTTAGAATTAGGCCAACGGGGAGGCATTCGCGTTAATGCAAAGATGCAAACCAGCGATCCTTCTATCTGGGCTGTGGGGGATGCCGTGGAGGTGCAAGATTATATTACCAAGGAATGGACCCTGATCCCCTTAGCAGGCCCCGCCAACCGCCAGGGCCGCATTGCTGCGGACACCATCGCGGGCCGAGAGGTAGAATTTAGAGGGGTTCAAGGTACATCTGTCTGTGGCATCTTTGGCCTCACCGTAGCGAGTACCGGAGCAAGTGAAAAAACCCTGAAACGAGCCAATATTCCCTACGAGAAAGTCTATTTACACCCCGGCCACCACGTTGGTTACTTCCCTGGAGCAAAACCCATTGATTTAAAACTGCTCTTTTCCCCAGAGGATGGGCGTATTTTGGGAGCGCAAGCGGTAGGCGAAGAAGGGACGGAAAAGCGCATTGATGTGATTGCCATGGCCGTGCAACAGCATAGCACGGTGTATGATTTGGAGGAGGCCGAGTTGTGTTATGCTCCCCAATTTGGCGCAGCGAAAGACCCAGTGAATTTTGCCGGAATGATTGCGGCCAACCATTTACGGGGAGATGCACCGATTATTCAATGGGACCAAGTGGACTTGTCTCAGGGGGTGTTGTTAGATGTCCGAGATGTGGATGAGTTTGAGCGCGGCCATGTTGAAGGGACGGTGAATATTCCTTTGAATCAATTACGGGAACGAATGGCAGAACTCCCTCAAGAGAAACCGATTCACGTCTATTGCCAAGTGGGTCAACGGGCCTATTATGCCACCCGTGCTTTACGCTTAAATGGCTATGATGCGGCAAATTTAACGGGAGGGTATCAAACCTATTTAAATTTCGCAGGAAATGGATTCCTGTAGGCTAGTCTCTCGTGAAGGAGATCGCGCTGTCTCGTGATGTCTAGAGCTTTTTTGCAGGGGTGAGATGGGCCATTGATCTAGCATTACGGGGATGCGTTTGAGCATAGCCAATGCTGGAAAACCTGACTGTTCAAGGCTTATTTCACTGATGACTGATGACTGATTAAAGTCGAGTAAATCCCCTACTAGAGGTTAACCCTTGGAATGGATAGGGCAGTGTGAAAGGAGGCTAGATCGGGAAAAATTTTTAAAGCCCGATAGCGGACTTGAACCGCTAGCCTATCCATTACGAGTGGATCGCTCTACCTTTGAGCTAATCGGGCAATTCATCGGCAATTACCCACTATAACATAAGAACACTAGAGGAGAAAACCTGTTACAATTTTCTCCAAGCGAGTCCTGATGCTTGGTCATCCAGTCGCCCGTTCAATGCGAAGTCTTCCATGTCTAAGTCTAACCCCCCCGGTAAAAAACTCGGCCCCGAAAAATACGCCAAGTTGAAAGAAGAAGCCCGTAACCCCTATCGTGGGTTACGGCGGTTTGCGTATTTTACCTTCGGGGCCTCTGGACTCATTGGGGCTGTCATTTTCTTAGCGCAAATTGCCGCAGGCCGTAATGTGAGTAACGCATTACCCAATTTCGCGCTACAGGTGGGGGTGGTAGCCTTGATGGTGTGGTTATTCCGCATTGATAAGGAACGGAAAAAAAGCCCCAAACAAGGCCGGAGTCGGACTCCCCCCAACTAGCGTACCCCACTAGCGTAGTCGTTTGAAAACCATTAAAGACCGGGCTTCCACTTCGATGGGTTGATCATCCTCATAAACTTTCCCATTTTCCACAAACTTGGGCAAGGTGGTATCAATTAACATTTGCCATTGCCATTGCTGCAAGTCTTCGGGAATAGTAAACTCTAAGGGTTCATAATGGGCATTAAACAGGAGGAGAAAACTATCCCCAATAATACGCCGTCCTTTCTCGTCTGGGATATTAATTTCTTCGCCATTGAGAAAGATGCTAATGGCGGTAATATAGCCCTCATTCCACTGTTCCTCAGTCATTTCCTCCCCAGTGGCATTGTACCAGCCAATATCCCGGATGCCTGACCCGTGAATGGCTCGTCCCTGAAACCATTGACGACGTTGAAAAACGGGGTTTTCGTGATGGAAGGCGATTAACTGACGGGTAAATTCTAGTAAATCAATATTTTTGGTGGCTAAACTCCAATCAAACCACGAGGTTTCGTTATCTTGACAGTAGGAGTTATTATTACCCTTTTGGGTGCGGCCCATTTCATCCCCACCGAGTAACATGGGGACCCCTTGAGATAACATGAGGGTGACGAGGAAGTTTCGTTGTTGTCGAGACCGCAACTGTAACACCTCCGAATCATCGGTTTCCCCTTCTTCGCCACAATTCCAAGAACGGTTATGTTCGTCCCCATCTTCATTATCTTCTCCATTTTCTTCATTATGGCGATCGTTGTAACTTACCAGATCATTGAGGGTAAACCCATCATGGGCGGTAATAAAGTTAATACTAGCACTGGGACTGCGGCCATTGGACTCATACAAGTCTGAACTTCCGGTAAACCGATAAGCAAACTCGGCTAAATTACTATCTTGGCCGCGCCAAAAATCTCGAATGGTATCCCGATATTTGCCATTCCACTCGGACCACAGCAAGGGAAAATTCCCCACCTGATAGCCTCCTTCACCAATATCCCAGGGTTCAGCAATGAGTTTAACGGTGGATAATACCGGGTCTTGGTGAATAATATTAAAGAATGCGGCTAAATTATTGACATCATACAATTCCCGTGCGAGGGCAGAGGCAAGATCAAAGCGGAAACCATCCACGTGCATTTCCTGCACCCAATAGCGCAAACTATCGGTAATTAACTTTAATACTTGGGGATGACGAACATTGAGGGAATTGCCGCACCCGGTAAAGTCCATATAATAGCGTTTATTATCTTCAACGGTTCGATAATAGGAAGAATTATCAATCCCCCGAAAAGAAAGCGTCGGCCCCATTTGGTTGCCTTCCCCGGTATGGTTATATACCACATCGAGAATCACCTCAATGCCAGCTTGGTGTAAGGCTTTGACCATTTCCTTAAACTCTCGGACTTGTTCCCCATACATCCCACTCGAACTATAGCCGGAGTAGGGGGCAAAAAAGTTGAGGGAGTCATATCCCCAATAATTGGTTAATCCTTTGGCGACTAAATGACCTTGATTTTTGTGGAAATGGTGAACCGGAAGGAGTTCAACGGCTGTAATACCGAGGGATTTGAGATAATCAATGGCGACAGGATGGGCTAACCCAGCATAGGTCCCTCGTAAAGGTTTGGGAATATCGGGATGTTGTTGGGTAAACCCTTTCACATGGACTTCATAGATCACTGACTCATGGCGGGGAATTCTCAGGAGTTCATCTCCTTCCCAGTCAAAGGATTCATCAATGACAATGCCTTTCGGGATGCAAGCGGCACTATTTAAGCTAGAAAAGCCTAAGTCTTCATCGTCACTCTCCCAAGGATAGGCAAAAACTGACTCGTCGTGAGTCACATCTCCCGCAATGGCTTTGGCATAGGGATCAATTAAGAGTTTATTGGCATTAAAGCGATGGCCATAACTGGGGAGAAAGGGCCCATAGACTCGATAACCATATCGTTGGCCGGGTCCAATACCGGGGAGGTAGCAATGCCAAACAAAGTGATTGACTTCTGTGAGTTCAATGCGGGTTTCTCGGTCCTGTTCGTCAAACAGGCATAATTCTACTGCATCGGCGTTTTCACTAAAAATTGCAAAGTTTGTGCCTTTGCCATCCCAGGTGGCCCCAAGTGGATACGATTGTCCAGTCCAGATTGATAAGCTCATAATATTGCAGTGATTTGGGTGATACGGTCGGTGTCAGGCTGAGGATTTCTATTTTCCGGTGAAAGACCTGATTAAGATTCGCAAATTTATCTTAAATTGATTTTCTCAAAACTTGACCGCGATCGCAGGGAGTCGAGAAAATTTCCCCAAACTTAACCCAGGGAGAAGTGATGTCTGACATTCGTTACAGTGATTTGGAAAAGATTGAAATGCGGGTGGGCCGGGTTCAACGGGTGGAGGATTTCCCCAAGGCCAGGAAACCTGCTTATCAGTTATGGATTGATTTTGGGGAGTTGGGGGTGAAGACATCGAGCGCACAGATTACTCAACTGTATAGTAAGGCGGAATTGCGCGATCGCTTGGTCATTGCCGTCACTAACTTGCCCCCCCGACAAATTGCCGATTTCCTCTCGGAAGTGCTAGTTTTAGGCGTTGTCCTTGATGGGGGAGAGGTCTCCCTGTTACAACCCGATCGCAATGTCCCCCTCGGTAAAAGGATACTCTAATGTACGACAATATCGTCAATTTTTCGCCCAACAATTGCCCTAGACTTCGCCAACTGGCTACTGGGTGAACCTGTCCAACTCTGAATGCTGACGTTCAATGCTCTGGCGAGTCATTTAATATGAAATCCGCTTGATTTGTATGAAACCAATTTATTATAAGCCCTTTAGGGCTTACTACGAACTTATAAGGATTAACCGGATGTCATATAACTCTGAAACCCACGCAAAACCTCTGGGGTGAGTTCTGTTATTTGCTTGACCACCAGAGAAGCTCCAGCGTCTTCTAATTTGCTGCTATATGCCTCACTGCGCTCCGTTTCCCCTTGGACATGAGGGGGGAGAACGCCTACCCCAATCCAAGGGCGTTGAGGTTGTTTTTCTTGGGCTTTGGTAATGGTGTACATATCCGCTACGGTATCCCCGGCATAAAACACTGGGGTATTGTCGGCGAATTGATGTTGTTGTTCTAATTGTTCAATGGTGGCAAAGAGTCCAGTTGGATCAGGTTTGCTGGGTGCATCCTCCATGGCCACAATAACCGGGTTTTCGATGCCTAAACGGTGAACTAGGACATATTCGGCTGAACCGCGAGTTGCTCCGCTAAAGAACCCCCAGGCAATGTTATTGTCGCTGAGGGTGTGGAGATAGTCGAGGGAGAGTAAGAGGGGTTCGGTGGTGATGTAACCGTCCCAGGTTTCGGGATTTGTGCCAAAATAGCGCGATTGAAAGAATTTGATGAGTTGGGGATAGTCGATGGGGTGGTGTTCTCGTGGTTGGCCTTGGGACTCCCCGTAGCGGTGTATGAGTTCTTGGGAGGCTTCCCAGTCGTTGTTCCAGATGCCTTCGCTTTTTAGGGTGTCGATGTCGGCCATGGTGGGGCGATAGGCGGTTTGCGTATAATGTTCGACGGTATCGGCAATGGCCCGACGATAAGACCGACTCACATCTCGCACGACTCCATCAATATCAAATATGAGAATCATAGGTAGGGTTTACTGAAAAAGTTATGATGTTCACTGTGAGGGAATAAAGCCCTCAAAAGGATATCAGTAGGATATAATTGTAAATTGCGGTTTTATCGTGATTGAATTAACCTATTGCCTTGGAGGTGGACTTGGACACAACAACGACAGCTTTAGAAACCGATGCTCGCTTTATTTTAAAGATTTTGTGGCTGGATGCCAATATTGCGATCGCAGTCGATCAAGTAGTGGGAAAAGGCACGAGTCCTCTGACCCAATACTTCTTCTGGCCGCGCAATGACGCTTGGGAACAACTGAAAACGGAATTAGAGTCCAAAAGTTGGATCGATGAAACAGAACGCATCGCCCTCCTCAACCAAGCGACTGAAGTTATTAACTTCTGGCAAGAAGAAGGGAAAAGAACCCCTTGGTCTGTGGCCCAAAGCAAGTTTCCCCATGTTATCTTCACCGGGAGCAATTAATCCCCCCGATGGGCTAATTGGTCCGTTCCCCATAAAAGGAGGACAGAAAAGGAGGACAGAAAAGGAGGACAGAGTTTAAATTGACTCTCTCCTCCTTTTTGTCTTTCGCGCTTTGTCTTTCGCGCTTTGTCTTTCGCGCTTTTGTCTCTCTTTCGCGCTTTTGTCTCTGCTGCTCGACAGAGAAGACTGGGAAAACCGTTAGGCTTTCACCAAACCCCCAGCAGCCTGAAAACGCACTCTGCTGCGCTTTAAGGCTTGTTCGGCTTGGATTTTCCGGGCGCGGTCATCCCCCGACATTTTGTTTAACTGTTCTTTCGCTTCTTCAAACTCAGAACGGGCTTTTTCTTCATCAATGGCATCGCCCCGTTCCGCCCCATTGACTAAAATGGTGACGGTATTTTCTTCAACTTCGGCAAATCCACCCATCAGGGCAATATTTAACCAGTCTTTCTTATCCCGTACCCGCATGACTCCCACATCTAAGGCCGTCAACAGGGGAGCGTGACCGGATAACACCCCTAATTGTCCTGTGGTACTCGGTAAAATTACTTCTTCTGCTTGATCGTCCCAAACGGTCTTATCGGGAGCAATCACACGCACATTTAATGTCATCTCTCAAACCCCGTGTTATTGTCCAAAAAAAATCAAGCGATAGGTGTATCCAACACCCATCGCTTTAGTGGTCTAGCTTTCTTGTTTCATTTTCTCGGCTTTAGCGATCGCTTCCTCGATATTCCCGACGAGGTAGAACGCTTGCTCCGGTAAATCATCTAATTCCCCATTGAGAATCATCTGGAATCCTTTGATGGTTTCTTCTAAGGAAACATACTTACCAGGCGCACCTGTGAACACCTCAGCCACAAAGAAAGGCTGAGACAAGAAACGCTCAATCTTGCGAGCGCGGTCCACGGTTAAGCGGTCATCTTCGGATAATTCATCCAAGCCCAAAATTGCAATAATATCTTGCAATTCTTTATACCGTTGCAGGGTCGATTGGACTTCACGAGCCGTATTGTAATGTTCTTCACCCACAATATTCGGCTGTAACATGGTCGAGTTAGACCCTAGAGGATCAACCGCCGGATAAATCCCTTTAGAAGCTAACGCACGAGATAACACCGTTGTCCCGTCTAAGTGAGCGAAGGTGGTAGCGGGTGCGGGGTCGGTTAAGTCATCCGCAGGGACGTAAACCGCTTGAATAGACGTAATTGACCCTTCTTTCGTGGAGGTAATCCGTTCTTGTAAGTCTCCGACATCCGTTCCCAAGGTCGGCTGATATCCCACCGCAGAGGGCATCCGCCCTAACAGTGCCGACACCTCAGCCCCTGCTTGGACAAACCGGAAAATATTGTCAATGAACAGCAAAACGTCTTGCTTGTTCACATCCCGGAAATGTTCGGCCATAGTCAATGCAGACAGACCAACCCGCATCCGCGCACCGGGGGGTTCGTTCATCTGTCCGTAAACCAGGGCAATTTTCGATTCGTTTAAATTTTCTTCGTTAATGACCTTGGACTCGATCATCTCATTGTAAAGGTCATTCCCTTCACGAGTCCGTTCACCAACTCCACCAAACACGGAAACTCCCCCGTGACCGATGGCGATGTTGTTAATTAATTCCATCATAATGACGGTTTTGCCCACTCCAGCACCGCCAAAGAGACCGATTTTTCCGCCCCGACGATAAGGGGTTAAGAGGTCAATCACTTTTACCCCGGTTTCAAATACCGTGGGTTTAGTTTCTAAGTCGGTTAAGAGGGGAGCAGAACGGTGAATGGGAGATGTGTCTTCTGCTCCCACGTCTCCTTGGTTATCCACGGGTTCACCTAAAACGTTAAAAATCCGTCCTAGGGTAGCTTTCCCGACGGGAACACTGATCGCTGCTCCTGTATCAACTACTTCCATGCCTCGGACTAACCCATCAGTCCCACTCATGGCAACGGAACGGACTTGGTTATCCCCTAACAGTTGCTGGACTTCGCAGGTTACAGATACATCGTTTCCTGCGTCATTTTTGCCTTCAATGCGTAAGGCATTATAAATCTGCGGCATTTTACCGCTAGGAAATTCAATGTCTACTACAGGCCCAATAACCTGTGTAATCCGACCAACGTTCGTTTTTTCTGCTGTGGCTACCATGCTATCTCTATTTTGGGTGGTACGCTTAAAAGACTTGACAATCGTTGCAACTTGTGGTAAACACTTGTCCTGCTGTTGCTGAGATTGCGGCTAAGTCTCGATTTAATACAATTTTTTCCATTCTTCAGGGTATCATCCTTCGGGGATCGGCGATCAATGGGAATTGGGTAATGGGTAATTTATCAATCCTCAGACATTACACTGTTGTCAACTGAATGTAGCGGAATTTATGGTGGGAATAATCGAATCCACAAAAGCAATGATATCTACATCAGGGCAGCATCTCCACTATCCTCCCCTTTCTGACTCCCTCACTCTGTGGGCAGACTCGGATAAACTAAAACAAGTGTTGATTAATTTAATTAGTAATGCGTCTGAGGCCGTTGAGTCAGTAGAATCAGAACAACAACAAGTTGTGTTTTCCGTGATCAATGGCGGTTCACCGATTCCCGCAAACCTTTTACCCAAACTAATGCAACCCTTTTTGACCACCAAATCCACAGGGAATGGCTTGGGATTAGCAATTGTTAAACAAATTGTTCAAGCCCATAACGGAACGTTTACACTAGAATCTCAAGCCATCTCCTCTGGGGAAACGGGTTCACTCCCTAAAACCATTGCTCAAGTCCGACTTCCTACCCTAGAGATGAGATAATCCCTTATAGCACCCGCTATGATTGAGATAACTGACCTCCCAAGCTAGCTTTGAGAACTAGCGTTAAGACAGTCTTGTCTATCCTCCTGCTTTAGAACCACCGTTTCGTGAGAAGTCAGATTAATGAAACAGACGAATCAACCCCTGCATCTGGAATTTAACGCCGACCGCACCTATATTGCTATTGTTTATGAAGATCGGGAAGTGGGGTTTTGTAGCCCAGAAATTGCGGCCCGGATCGTTGAAACCCTCAACGAAGATGAAGAACTCCATGATGATAATGAAACGCTGAGAAAAGCCTTACAAATGGCCTGTGCGGATTTGATTAAGCGGACAGGGGGAAATCCGGCCCGGGTGACAAAGTTAATGGAGCGTTATTTGGAAAACGCTAAACGGCCAGAACATGGGACTCGTGCGATCGCATTTTTATTGCGCGATCGGCAACGAGAATTAGATGTCTCAGATAAAGAATTTGTTTTCTTCTGCAACTCCTATCGTCTCTCTCCCCAAGAATTACGGGACATTTACCGAGGGAAGGATATCAGCGACGAACAACTGAAAGTCATCTCCCGCATTCTCGGCAAGTCTGTTAAAGAACTCATGGAAATCCGAGATGGCTTTAGCAACAACGAAATGAACACCTTAGCCCGCATCCTCGGCACATCTGCCCAAGAACTGACGGAGTTGTTAAAGTAAGTTTGTTATTTGTTCTTGGTTATTTGTTGTTTGTTCTTTGTTCTTGGTGACAAAGGGAACAGGCAACACTAACCAATTACCTCACCCATTACCCATTCAAAACCTCATAATATGTCTTAGCCACAATCTCAGGCGTAAAATGGGTTTGAAGATATTGGCGACCGGATAGCCCCATCGACTCGGCATAATGGGGATATTGGGACAACTTATAAATATAGTTTGCTAAACCTTCCCCATCCCCATTATCAAACGCCCGCCCACATTTAGCCTCCGCTAAAACATCCCGTAAATAGGAATGGGGGGCGCAAACTGCTGCCACAGGACGGCCTGCGGCTAAAATCCCATAGAGCTTACTAGGGGCCACTAACCCCTCTAACCCTGGACTAATACTCACCAACGACAAATCACAGGCCGTCAGAGAATAGGGTAAAACCTCCTTGTCTTGATAAGGTAAAAATCGACAATTTTTTAAATTTGCCCGTTCTACCCGTTCTTGACAAGCATCCAACTGGGCCCCTCGGGCAATGAACAGAAATTGAATGGGTTGATCTCGCAATAATTCCGCCGCTACCAGAATAGTATTTAAATCATGACAGCGGCCTAAATTGCCTGAATACTGCACGATAAAACGCTCCGTTAACCGGTGTTGACGGGCAAACCAGTTTTTGGGCTTTTTCAGGGGGGTGATCATCCTAGAATCAGCCCAATTGGGGATTACATGAATTTTAGACTCAATTCTGGGGCATTTTTTCACGACTCGTTCTTTCATTGAGGGACTGAGAACGATAATTTTCTCGGCGGATTTCCAAATATGACGGTTAATCTGGTCCCAAAAGCGGACGAGGAGATGACGGGAGGGTAACACATTGAGGGCAACGGCCACATCGGGGTAGAGATCGTACAGTAAACAGGTATAGGGGAGGCCAAACCAACGATAGGCCAGATAGCCCAAAATGGACAAATAAGGCGGTTCACTGGTGATTAAGAGGAGTTCATACCGTCGTTGCACTTTCAGTAGGTGCATGGCGGTCCGGAGGCAAAAGAGCAACCCGTTGATGGCCCGGCCTCGAATGCGGAGGGGCCAGAGACGGGAGGTGCGCGATCGCTGTACCGAAATGCCCTCCTGTCTCTCCTGTTTCGGAGCATTATCCCGATCAAACGCATAACCCGGTTGGCCGGTAAAAATCCCCACCTTCATCCCCAACTCACTCAGATGATTGGCTAATTCAGCAATGAGTTGCCCCGTTGCCGCATAATCCGGTGGATAAAACTGGGTCAGAATCAAAACTTTTTTCGGTTTTGAGGACTGAACCGAACGGGGATTGTGCCGAGAGGTGTTTTTTTTGAGCAATATAAGCTGTGGTAGATGTTTGTCGAATTTATCTAACATTCCCAAGCACCGAAAATCAAGTAAACGACTCACCCGTATCAAGAACAGGTGTTTTGAACCAAAATACTCTAGAACTAGAACCGATTTAATTCTTCCCACTCTTGTCTAAAAAAAAACAAGACTTTAGGGCTTGACAGTTTCTGAATTTTTTGCTAAAGAAAGATAGTAAGGAAGAGTAAAGCACAATATACCATTACCTCCCAAGCAGGGTTCGTGTTGGGCAGAAATTAGGGAGGTAATCCTAGTTAAATTCTATTAATCACAGAATTGGTTTATCTTCTTCTAGCTTATCTCTCTCGCCAGCAATTGGAAAGTTAAAGATAACTGAAAGCGAGACCGATTGTAAAACCAACTAGGAAATATCAGTAAAAAATCCCCCTTAGTCACTCCGAAATACTGCGTAAATTGAGCGGGTATTGGCGTAAAGCATGACAAAATATTCTGTATTAATCCTTAGTTGAAAAACAAAAGAACTCAGTGAAATAGCGGAAATTTTCATGGCCTTGAACGAATTAAAATTTTGTAGAGAAATATTACTTAAAAATCAGGGGAGACCCTAAAATCAAAAAATCTGGAAGTGTTAAGTTTTCATACAAAAGGTCTGCCACTGCTTCACTTCCCTCTGGAGTGAGATGCACCGAATCTCGAAAATACCCCTTGACGGTTTCTGGAGGGAGAGAAGACCAAGCACTATGGACATCAATCAAAGGCACTTGTTGGGCCTCCAGAAACCGTTGAAACTGGGGTTTATAGGTAGGAGTGTGGGGAGTTGGGAGAACATCCACCCAGTTAGGGGTATATAAAACCACCACTGGGAGATTTTCCTGTTTCGCTCCTTGTAAAATCTGTTCAAGATAGTCAAGATTTTGCTCAAATTGTTGCTCCGGTTTAAGGGTTGGGGGAATTTCCTGACTCTGGGAGAGGTGGAAACGGGGGAGAAGATACCGCAGCAAGAGTTCTTGCCAGGCCAAAAGGGGTTTTTCCGTGGGATAGTTGGGATCATGGCCAACCCGTGCGCTGGTGCTAGTGGGTTGAGTGAGATCATGAGTCCCAATCTGTAAAATCAATAAATCACTCTTAAATGTACCAAACTTCTGTAAATATCCCCACTGATTGCCAATTCCCCATGATCCCGCAGACGCATTCAACACCTCGACCGTTTGGCCGTTTTTTAGTATTTTCTGTTCGAGTTGTTCACTAATGGTCTCAGACTGGTCTATGGCACTTCCGCCATTTAAGACAGAATCTCCCACCATTAAGACGCGAAACACTTGCTCTTGGGGTTGGGAGAGGAGGGGATCAGACCGTTGGGAATATTGATTATAGTGAATCTGGTTGCCTAAGCGAGTGGTGGTTTGGTTGGGTTGAAAGCGATATCCCATTTCCGCATCCGCTTGGGTTAAGACGGGATTCCCCAATCCCCATTTCCAGCGTAAGACGGCTTCTGTGAGGAACATTCCAACTGCCAAAGTTGCGAGTCCCCAGTAAAGGTATTTTGTCCGGGTTTTCAATTTCACTCAGTTAATGATTCTGGTCTCATTCTCCTTGATCCTACTGGTTTCCGCGATCGCTGGCTGTTAGAGTCGGTTCATCAGCTTTGTCTGTCCTGTTTTATGTGGAGAGTGAGGGAGACTCCAATGGATTTTGAGAAACGCTGCATAAAAATTTGTTGTTCTCCCAAGGAATTAAGTAGAACGGTCAGTAGGATAGACAATCATGGATGTATCTTCCTTTAACGAAGCCAGTTATTCTTTAGATTCCCTCTCTAACCCGAATCAGCAATTGGGGTCAGACAATCTGATGATTCCCTCTACGGCACAAGAAACCTATAATCCGGTAGGGACTAATGTAGAGAATTTAGAATTGGGGATTGAGTTGGCCCAAGACTATTTAACGGAGTTTGCGAGTGGGGAAAATGCGATCGCGCAACTCCAACACCCCTTTGGCGATAACTTGGCCCACGACATTGCCAGTGATCTCTTACAAGAGTATGCAGACGGAGACTTTGGCAACCTTCCCAACATCAGCGTCAAAAGTGCAGCAACCCTGAATCATGCAGATGGGGCTTATGATAGTTTAACCGGAGAAATTTATGTAGCCTCAGAATTTGTCAATAGCAGCAGTAATGAAGCCATTGCCAGTGTTGTCTTAGAAGAAATCGGTCACTTCATCGACACAGAAATTAATACCACGGATACCCCAGGAGACGAAGGGGCAATTTTTGCAGCCTTAGTACAAGGACATCCTCTCTCTGACGCTGAATTAACTGCTTTCCGCAGTGAGGATGATCATTTTGCAACTGCTGATAGCGTGATGGAACAAAGTAACCGTCCTGATCTCCGGATGTTCTATACAACAGCCCCCAATTCAGCCAAAGCAGGGGATTCAGTGTACTTACGAAGTTACGTCATTAATCAAGGGAAAGCCACCGCTAACTCCACATCCTTAAAATATTATCTCTCCGACGACACCACCCTGAGTTCTAACGATACTCTCCTCGGACAAGATTATGTGAAACCTTTATCGACGAGTGGTGGGAATCGCTATAGTTATGAAACTGAGCGAGTCACCATACCTGATACGGTAAGCGGAGGAAAGCACTATTTACTCTTTCAAGCAGACGGAAACCAACAAGTTTTTGAAAGTAACGAAAGTAATAATATTCGCTATGAAGCGATAACCTTAGAAGCTGCCAATAATAAGCCTGACCTTATTGTTAGTCGCACCTACGCCACCAATTCTGCCAAAGCGGGCGATCGCATTTACGTGGGAGGTCGCGTCAAAAATGATGGTAGCGACAAAGCTGGGTCAAGTTACCTGAAATATTACCTCTCGAATGATACAAAACTGAGTAGTGATGACACCTATCTCGATTATGATTATGTGCGGAGTCTCTCATCCGGATCATCGAGTTACGAATATGATTATGTGACTCTCCCTAATACAGTTAAAGCAGGTCAAAACTACATCCTCTTTGCTGCCGATGCTAATAGTCGCGTCACCGAAAGCAACGAAGGAAATAACATCGCTTATGAACGTATTAAACTGAGCAATCCCCAACCGGACTTAGTGGTACAGAACGACACTGCACCCACTTCTGCTAAATTAGGCGATACCATCAAACTCACCAGTCGGGTGAAAAACCAAGGGAATGGTAATGCTGGGTCAAGTCGTCTGAAATATTACCTCTCCGATGATACAACTCTCAGCAATGATGACACCTATCTCGATTATGATTATGTGCGGAGTCTCTCATCCGGATCATCGAGTTACGAATCTGAGTATGTCACTCTCCCAACCACCGCCAATACTGGTTGGAATTATATTCTTTTTGAAGCGGATGCTAATCATCAAGTCACCGAAAGTAACGGTAGTAACAATGTAGCCTATGAATCCATATATTTGCGTAATTCTCGACCGGACCTAGTGGTACAGAACGACACTGCACCCACTTCTGCTAAATTAGGCGATACCATCAAACTTACCAGTCGGGTGAAAAACCAAGGGAATGGTAATGCTGGGTCAAGTCGTCTGAAATATTACCTCTCCGATGATACAACTCTTAGCAATGATGATACCTATCTCGATTATGATTATGTGCGGAGTCTCTCATCCGGATCATCGAGTTATGAATCTGAGTATGTCACTCTACCAACCACTGCCAATACTGGTTGGAATTATATTCTGTTTGCCGCCGATGCGAACAGCAATGTAAGCGAAAGTAACGGTAGCAACAATGTAGCCTATGAATCCATATATTTGCGTAATTCTGGATACTATTCAAGTTTAAGCTCGTTAAGCAGTAATAAATGGGATCAATATACATCGGATAATACTCGATTTGATCCTCCGATGTGGTTTGGTGAAACAGATGAACGATGGAAAAACCCAAATTCTGTTAAGCAGATTTACACAGATTTATCTAAAGCTGCTTTAGGTTCGCGTTATCGCATGACAGCAGGTTACTTAAACGACACGAGCTATTACAATGGTCAAGGAAAATGGCACGCGGGTGTTGATATTGGCGCATCAGCCGGAACCTCAGTAAGCAATGTGGTGAGTGGAAAAGTTAGCTGGGTTAACTATAATGATGCTAAACGGGGTTGGTTTGTAGGAATTAATGGTGATGATGGCAATCAATGGGTATATGGACATCTCACCAAACCTACAGTTTCAAGCGGAAGTCGTGTCAGTGTCGGACAAAACTTAGGAACGATTTGGAATGGTAGTTTTGGACGACATTTACATCTTGAGGTACAAGGTGGTCACGCTTATCAACCTACTTATGGCGCTCATGGCGATCAAAATTGGCTTCGTAATGTGACCAAAAGCCCTCTTCAAGCCTTTTGGAGTTGGAAAAATCGCTAGTTCAAATAAGTCATAACAATTAGTAGCATGATCGCGCTTCCACTGAACCCGAAGCGCGATTTCTCTCTCCCCTGCCCGGAATTCGCTACACTGGAGGTTGCAATTTTAGGGATCAGTTATGCAGTTCTCCGGTTTTGGTTGGATGGGAAAACGTCTTGTTATTGCACTCCTGTTGGGGGTGACACTCCTACTCAACGGTTGTCAAGGACTCCTCAAAAGTCAAGCGACTCCGGTATCCCAACTGGTTTTCGTGAGTCCCAGTGACCCGGCCACGTTTAATGCTCCCATGAATAGCTCCGCGTTTAGTGTGTTTGGGTTTATTAATGAAGGTCTTGTCACCCAAAACGGAATTACCGCAGAGCTTGAACCCGCTTTGGCGAAGTCTTGGGAAATGTCGGAGGATAATCTCGAAATTGTCTTTACCCTACGGGAGGGACTGCGATGGTCTGATGGTGAACCCCTGACTGCCGATGATGTTGTGTTCTCCTATAACAGTATTTATCTGAATGAAAAAATCCCTACAGGCATTCGAGATATTCTCCGGGTGGGGGACGGTTATCCGTCGGTGAGTAAAATTGATGACCTCCATGTTCAATTTACTGTCCCTCAACCCTTTGCTCCTTTCCTGCGCTACGCGGGGGGGATTTCGATTTTGCCGAAACACGCTTTAGAAAAATCGGTCAATACTACTGATGACAAGGGCAACCTGAAATTTCTCTCCAAGTGGAATACGAATACCGACCCCCGAAAGGTGGTGGGTGCGGGGCCTTATCGGATGGTGAGTTATATCCCTAGTCAGCGTGTGATTTTTGAACGGAATCCCTATTATTGGCGCGAGGATGAACAGGGCAACCCCCAACCCTATATTAAACGGATTATTCTGCAAATTATTGAGTCCGATGAGGCCCAGTCTATTGCCTTTCGGTCGGGTCAGTTGGATAGTTTGGATGTGACTCCGGAAGCGTTTCGCTTGTTGAAGCGGGAGGAAGATCGGGGGAATTACACGATTTATAATGGGGGGCCGTCTCTGGGAAGTCGCTTTTTAGGGTTTAATCTCAGTCAAGCGAAAAATGCTGAGGGTGAACCGTTTGTGGACCCGATTAAGTCGCGCTGGTTTAATACTCTCGAATTTCGTCAAGCGGTGGCCTATGCGGTGAACCGAGAACGGATGAAGAATAATATTTATCGGGGGTTGGGGGTGATTCAGGATTCGCCGTTTAATGTGTCGAGTCCCTATTATTTGTCGCCGGAGGAGGGGTTGAAAACCTATCGGTATGATCCCGAAAAGGCGAAGGCATTATTACAAGAAGCGGGGTTTCAGTATAACGAGGAGGATCAGTTGTTGGATGGGGAGGGAAACCCGGTGGAGTTTACGTTGTTGGTGAAGTCGGAGGAAAAAACCCGTGTGGATGCGGCGGTGCAAATTCAGTCGGATTTAAGGGCGATTGGGATGGAGGCGAATTTGCAGGTGCTGAATTTTAATACGGTGATTAAAAAGCTCCGTCAACGGAGTTGGGAAGCCTATGTGGGAGGTTTTGGCGGTGGTGGGGTTGAGCCGCACAGTAGTTTTAATATTTGGTATAGTGGGGGGTCGTTACACCAGTTTAATCAGGGTCCGCGCTCCGGTGAGCCGCCGATTCAAGGGTGGGAGGTTTCGGATTGGGAAAAGGAGATTGATCGGTTGTTCCAAGCGGGGGCCCAGGAGTTGGATGAGGAGAGGCGGAAGGAGATTTATGGGGAGTTTCAGCAGATTGTGGCGGAGCAAGTGCCGTTTTTGTATTTGGTGAATGCTTTGGCGTTGGAGGCCGTGCGCGATCGCATCGACAATCTCAAGTTTACGGCCCTGGGAGGCGCGTTTTGGAATTTACATGAGTTGGAAGTTGAGGCAGAATAGGACAGCTATATCGGTTTGGTTTTTTCCAAAAAGGAGTAACTTGTGGTTTCGCCGATGGAGCTATGGCAGTGTACTCTATGGCTATTGTCGGTTGTAAGACCCATGAGACTGGCGATGAATGGCGTTGAAAAAAGTCTCCTGTAGGGAAACCTAAAGGCGATCAGCCAGTCTAAACCCCTAAGCCTACCCACCCTATTGTTTTCAACTCGCTCTATGATGAAACGTACCTTTTTTCCCTCTGTCTATCGTCTAGGACAACTCGGTTTAGATGGTTTGGTTGCGGCGGTAGCGTGTAGCTTGGCGTTTTTCATTCGCTTTGAAGGCCAAATTGAACCGATTTACCAAGATTTAGCCCTGTGGTTAAGCCTGATTGCCATTCCTGGTCGTTTAATCACCCACACAGCGTTTGGAGTCTATCAACAAGTTTGGCGACTTTTCGGCCTCAAGGACAGTATTACCCTTTTGAATGCGGTGACGTTTTATTCTCTGGGGGTTTTGGTGGTGACGCGCTTGGGAATGCTTCATTTACAACCGGGGTTTAAGGGAGTCCCTCTGGGGGTGGCGGTGGTGGATTGGGCGTTTTGTTTAATGGGGATGGTGGCCGTGCGCTATGCGCGACGCAGGACGATTCAACAGCCTCTGTTTCGTCGTCAGCGTCGCTCCCGTAACCCGAAACGGGTGCTGTTGGTGGGGGCCGGAATGGCGGGGTCTCTCATTGTACAGGAGGTGCGGCAAAATCCCTATCTCAATGTGGAGATTGTCGGGTTTGTGGATGACGATCGCACGAAATTAGGTCGTCGGGTTGAGGGGGTGAAGGTGTTAGGGCCAACGAGCCAACTGGTGAGTCTTGCCCAGCAATATTATGCTAGGGAAGTGTTAATTTGTATGCCCTCGGCTTCGGCGGCTCAAATGCGGCGCATTTTTGACCTAACCCGTGGGACTCCCCTTCAGTTGAAAGTGTTGCCGGGCCAAGGGGAGTTGATTGAGGAGCGATCGCTAACTCCCCAAGTCCGAGAACTACAAATTCAGGATATCCTAGGCCGCCCGGAAATTCGACTGGATTTTTCTGAGGAATTTAACAGTCAGTTTCCCTCGGCCAGTGAACAAGTTTATCAAAAAACGGTCTTAGTGACCGGAGCCGGGGGGACGATTGGTTCAGAAATTTGTCGTCAGTTGGCCCGACTACAACCCCAACGGCTTTTACTCTTAGGACGGGGGGAAAATAGTATTTTTTTGGTGGATCGGGAATTACGCCGCACCTTTCCTCACTTGGAGGTTATGCCCATTATTGCTGATATTCGTCATTGCGATCGCATGGAACAGATTTTTCAACAATGGCGACCGGACATTATTTTTCATGCGGCGGCCCATAAGCACGTCCCCCTCATGCAGCAACACCCCACGGAAGCTCTGGAAAATAATGCCTTAGCTTCGGCGCATTTAGCGCGATTGGCGAACCGATATGGGGTGAAAACCTTTGTGGCTATTTCCACGGATAAGGCGGTTGATCCCTCGAATTTTATGGGGTTGAGTAAGCGTTTGGCGGAGTTACTGATTAAAGCACAGACAACCGCTAGTCAAACTCGCTTTTTGGTGGTGCGGTTTGGCAATGTGTTGGGGAGTCGGGGGAGTGTTGTGCCGATTTTTCAGGACCAAATTGCTCGCGGTGGCCCGGTGACGGTGACGGATCAACGGATGACGCGCTATTTTATGACTACCCCGGAAGCTGCTCAGTTGGTGATCCAAAGTTTGGCGGTGGGGAAATCGGGACAAATTCTCATTTTGGATATGGGAAGTCCGGTGCGCATTTATGATTTGGCCCGGCAGATGATTGAGTTGGCGGGGTTACAGCCGGATATTGATATTCCTATTCAGATTATGGGGTTACGGCCTGGGGAAAAACTGGATGAGGCATTGGTGGGGAGCAGCGAAACGGTGGGCCAAACGGAGCATCCGAAAATTGTGGCGGTGTCGAGTCCTCCTCCTGCTGGTGAGACGTTGGCGGAGGTGTTTCAAGAGCTTTCCCAGGCGGCTAAGGGGGAGGTGTCGTCGGATGAGTTGTGGCGGTTGGCTCAAGGGTGTGTGCAGCGTTTGACGACTGTTGCAGATGTTTCAATGCGCGATCGCTTGAGTTAGTCTTTCATGATCACCGGAAAAGGAAAATAAGTATTTATACTGATTTTTATTAATTATTTTTGAATAAAAACCAGACTCAGCTACAATAAATAGCACATTTTTCTTAAATTGACTTGAAAAAAAATATATTTGTACAGCTTAGGCTTACGAAAATGAGTAGATGGGAATCCCATTTGTGGTTCTATCTTGCTCTGACATTCAAGAATTAAACTAGCTTGAGTCTAATTTCTCTCCCTAGTCCAATCATGCCATTGATTGTAATTTAATTGAAAAATTACTGCTCTTGATTTTCAATCAAAGTTGATTAAAGAATGATATTCACCCGTTATAATATTATCATTAGAATAACCTTAGCCATGGTTATTGTAGTGGTTTCTGTTCTATTTTATTGGCAGTTTAATGCTCAGTATCATTATGAAATAAATCAAATTAAAAATGAGCTAAAAGAAGAAGTTACCACTTTAGATAAAACCTTAAAAAATACCACCAGTTATATTGAACAAATGCAGTTTAGAGCGACTTCATTTTATGAAATTAGCCAAATTACTGCCTTTGAATCCATTATTTTTGATCATCTCACCGAATATGAGGAAAATCAGCAAACCTATTTTGGGTTAGAAACAATTCCTGAACCTTATAATGCGAAACTGGTCGGAAATTTAACGGGAATTGGCACGTTAGAGGGACGCAGTTCTGATTTTTATCGAGAAATTGAGATGGCCTTGTCTCTCAATTCGGTGTTTCAATCTGCTTTAAAGGTGCTTCCTAATGATGTTTGGACTTATTATTTATCAGGTCATAAGTTTCTCAATTTATATCCTTGGGTGAGTTCAGAGCAATTTCATTTTACCTTAGATTTACTCAGTTATGATTTTTTTCGACTGGGTTTGCCGGAACATAACCCGGATCATCAACTGTTTTGGACTTCGATTTATCTTGATCCAGCGACTAATATTTTAATGGTAACTTGTGGCGCACCTGTGTATGAAAATAAGCAGTTTCGAGGGGTTGTTGCTATTGATATGACTTTAGATACACTTAATCAAATGATCTCCCAATCTAAGTTAACAAGAGGTCAATTATTTTTGGTCAATGAAAACGCACAATTACTTGCTGATCCTTTATTAGCTCATACATCAAATCAGGATATTGTACAATTTAAAGAGGTTCTCCCTGATGCAATTCCACCGGAAAAAGTTGCTCCTTTATTAAGTTCTGAAACGTTGCAAACTCAAGAATTTGGGTCTTATTTATTGTTTGCTGTTCCGGTCAATCAAGCACCTTGGAAACTTACTTTATGTTTAGAAAAGAAAACGCTAATTTTGCCAATTTTAGCGCAAATTAGTTTAGGGTTAGGTCTTTTATTAATGGGGTTGACACTCCTATTAATTTTAGCGAATCAAGTCATTTATCGAGAATTTATTGTTCCGGCTAATTTACTCATTAATTATATTGAAACGGTTAGTCAAAATCAAGATAATGATATTCCGATTGTACCAAAAGATTGGCAGTTTTCCTTCCAAACTATTCGACGAATTTTCCAAGCAAATCGCAAAATTACTGCGGAGTTAGTGCAACAGGAAAAAATGTCGAGTTTAGGCCAGTTGGTAGCGGGAATTGCTCACGAAATTAATAATCCGATTAATTTTATTTACGGGAATTTGCCTTATGTTAAAAATTATACTAAAGATTTACTCTATTTACTTCATATTTATCAACAGAAATATACTCCAGATCAAGAGATTAAGCAAACCATTCAAGAGATTGATTTAGAGTTTTTAGAGGAAGATTTGCCTAAGTTACTACATTCGATGGAGGTGGGGAGCGATCGCATCCGAGAAATTATTCTTTCCTTACGCAATTTTTCTAGGTTAGATGAAGCAGAAAAGAAAAAAGTACAGCTTCATCAAGGGTTAGAAAGTACCCTGACTATTTTGGAAAACCGCTTAAAGTTAAATGAAGATCATCCAGATATTCAAATCAAAAAGCATTATGGAGATCTTCCCCCAGTTGAATGTTATGCGGGACAACTGAATCAAGTGTTTTATAATATTATTGCCAATGCACTGGACGCACTCAAAAATAGTCCCAAACCGGAAAAATGGATTGAGATTAAAACCGAATTTTTAGAACCAGAGAAAGTTTCCGTAAAAATTACAGATAATGGTGAAGGGATTAGTGAAAAAGATCAAGCGCATATTTTTGATCCGTTTTTTACAACTAAACCGGTTGGTCAAGGAACGGGATTAGGACTTTCAATTAGTTATCAAATTATTGTGGATAAACATGGGGGGTCTTTGGACTGTCATTCAACTCCCAAAGAAGGTACAACCTTTTTGATTACTATTCCCGTATATTCTTCTGGTTAGCAATAAGTTGGAAGATTAACTGGGAAGAAAGGTTAGATCACAGGGTTAAAAATAGCCTAAGTTGGTTTACAGTTAAATCTAGTGATGCAGCGTCAAGACAATGACACAGACTTATTCCGAGGGAGGAGCAACATTTCAGGTTGGAGAGGCGTTTTTTCGCTCAGAAAGCCGTATTGTGCGAGATTTGGGGATATTAGCAGCGACGGTGTATCGTCAGGAGAAGGGGGAGTTACGGGTGTTGGAGGGGATGGCCGGATGTGGGGTGCGATCGCTGCGTTATCTGGCCGAAAGTAAGGCCGACTGGGTATGGGTGAATGAAGGAAACCCCGACTTAATCCCCCTGCTTCAGAGTAATTTTAAAACGGTGATTTTCGCGCAACACGCACAACTCTCTTGTGAAAATACCCAACGTCTCCTCTATCACTGTTCCCTCAGTCAAGACTATTATGATTTTATTGATGTGGACTGTTTTGGCAATGTATCGGAATTTTTGGCCTCAACCCTACAGGCCGTGAAAACGGGGGGATTGGTTTATCTCACCAGTACCGATGGCCGCAGTTTAACGGGACATCTTCCTGAAACCAGTTTAGCCCGTTATGGGGCCTATGCGCGATCGCACCCGTCCCACCACGAACAAGCATTACGCATTTTGTTAGGCAGTTGGCAACAGACCGCAGCCAGTCTAGGATGGGGAATAGAGCCGATTTTTGCCTTTTATCACGGGGAAACCTATCGCATCTTAGTACGGTTGGTGACGCAATCCCAACTTACCCCAGACCATTACGGATTTTTAGGCTATTGTCATGCTTGTGGGGAGTATCAGCAAGTGGGGTGGCGAAAATTAGGCCAAACGCAATGTCATTGTAATCAACGGCCCCTCACCATCACCGGACCCATGTGGTTAGGTCAACTCCATGATGGGACTTTTCTCCATGAGATGCAAACCTTGGCCCAACAGTGGCAATGGACTCATTGTAGCCAATTATTAGAAGTCATGGCCCAAGAAGCGGAGTTTCCCCCTTATTTTTACAGTCTCGGTGAAATTGGCCGTCGGGGTACATTGGATATTCCCCCCAAAGCAGAGTTAATTGCTAAGTTGCGATCGCAAGGATACCAAGCCACCGCCACCCATATCAACCCCCAAGCTATTAAAACCGATGCGTCTTTAGCCGATTGTATTCAATGTTCCTTACAATTGAAAGAGTAATGGGTAATGGGTAATTGGTTGGATAATGGATAATGGATAATGGATAATGAATCAATCCTTGTTCTTCCCCATCTCCCCCATCTCCCTGTGTCTGGAGTGGTTCAATTCCCCAACTCTCAACTATTAACTCTCAACTCTCAACTATAACCCCTCTCACCCAACTCCGAAACGCTTGAATTGCTGCATTTCTTCCGTCAACTCTACTCTGTTCAAGATACTGGGGAATGACCTCGCATAAAGGAAAATCGGGAAAATGGGGACTGGTTTCAACCGGGATATATTCCCCCCCCTGTAACACATTAATTTCTAAAATTGCCCCATTAAATCGCCATAACTCTCCCACTCCTAATATAACATAATTATCCAAATGAGTGCGAGACGTTATATCAATTTCAAGCACTAAATCAGGGGGTGGGTCTAGGGTTAAATCAATCCGTCGTTTTCCCCGAATTACCGACTCATTTTCAATGTAAAAACAATCATCTGCTTCTATCCCTTGCTGCATTTGTTCACTTTTGAACGTCGTCGAACCCAAACTTCTAAATTCAACCCCTAATTCCTCCAACAAAACCTTCACGAAGTCAGCAATCATTACTTTATAATCTTCGTGTTCCGGTAAAGGGACCATAATCTCTAAAACACCCTGACTATAATTCATCCGTGATCCGCGTTTTTCTCCCAACTCCTCTAACAGTTGTTCATACATTGACCAACTTACATCTGTCATCAAAAGTTGTTGTCCAGGAGAAACGACAATCTGTTGCAGTTGTACTTGCATAGTGGGATTCAGTGTCGTAGAGAAAGCATTAGTGATAGAATAACACACAGTAACCTTCAGTTATTGCTAATCTTCCTATCTGTTCTCTCATCACAGATGACGGATTGTTTTATGAATTCCCTAACTTTAAATCTAGATACCATTCATCTCACCGATAGCTTATTGATCCTTGTTATGAAAGATACTGCATTGAACGTTGTGGCCATTGGTATATTTATTATGACCCTCTCGGTGTTAGTCGGGCCGATGATTAACCTGTCTCCAAGTATTCCTGCGATCGCAACCCTCTCTATCCTCGGCCTCCTCACCTTTGATACATTAGGATGGGAGAACAAAGGAGTCAACTTATTTCTCGATACCCTAGCACGGTTTACCCCAGAACACCGGGAACGCATCTTACACCACGAAGCAGGCCATTTCCTCTGTGCATTCTATTTAGGGATACCCGTGAAAGACTACACCCTCTCTGCATGGGAAGGGTTAAAACGGGGAATTTCGGGAGTTGGGGGAGTCGAATTTGATACCACCTCATTTCAAAAAAAACTCTCTCCCCCAGAACAACAATTACTCCTAGATCGATTTTGTACCGTTTGGATGGCCGGAATTGCAGCAGAACAATTAGCCTTTGATAAAGTAGAAGGGGGAGGAGAAGACCGTCAAAAAATCACCGATGCGTTAGCATTATTTGGCCAACCTCCAGAAAAATCTCCACAAAAACAACAATGGGGAGAACTACAAGCAAAAACCCTATTAGAACGCAATTGGGAGAACTATAAAAGTTTAGTCGAAGCCATGCGAAACCGCAAACCCGTCCAAGACTGTTATCAGATTTTAGGGAATGGGTAAGGAATAATGGACAATAGATAATGGATGATTAATAATTGGTAAAACCTGAACATCCGTTGAACGCACCAAAAACCAACAACTATTCCCCATTCCCCGTTCCCTTTTTCACCCATGCCCCAAATATTATTAAACCAAACTCCCCCAATAAATCAACAAACCGTAATCACCCCCACTCGTCAAATTGCGAGAACCCTCAACCATCCCCATCGAGACATAGAAAGTCTAGCATTAGGAGTCATCAGACAACAGGGGTGGAGACTCGTAACCCCATTGCAAGGACTCAAAGCCACCCGTCACGCCGTAGCCGAAATTGTCCCCCAAACTGATATAATCGGTACAGCAAGAACCCATCTCCCCTCCATTAAAACCCTCTTGCGTGCCGGAATTGACCTCAAACAACTGCAACACAGCACATCCGGTAAAATTTGTCAACTCGCCAAAATAACGCAACGATACCAAACCCTATTACACCAACAAAACTGCCTCGACTCCAGCGAACTCTTTTGGATAGCCACCCAATGCCACCCCAAACCTCGTTCTCTCGTCATTTACGGCTATTTTGACCCCCGGCCTGACCAACTCCATTTTATTGATAAAATTGCCGCAGAGGACAGTATATTCGCCTTCCCTTGCACCGATGATGAACTATTCCAGAGTAACTTAGAGGCAATAACCTTTCTCCGCAGTCGCAAATGGCAACTCCCCGAAGACAACGGTTCTCTTACACCTCTACAAACCGCATTTATCAACGCTACCCCCCCAACCCAGTCTAACCTCCATTGTCACGCTTACCCCGACCTAGAAAGCGAAGTCAGAGGCACATTAGCACAAATTAAAACCCTCCTCCAACAAGGAACACCCCCACAAGACATCGTTATCGTTGCAAGAAACCCAACCACCTACGGGCCCACCCTCCTCGATATCGCTTGGGAGTACAATATCCCTCTCAGAGCATTCTACGAAATTCCCCTCCAAGACACCCGCATTGGTGCATGGTTGCAACTCCTCCTCACTGTTATCCAGGCCGACTTCCCCTTTGAACTGACCGCCAAACTTCTCGCGCATCCCCTCACCACCCAACTGGATGCTACATTATGGGAAACGGCCCGTAAAACCCATCCCCAAGGACTCCCCGCATGGGAGGAAATGGGGGTTGACCTCACTTGTCTCCAGTTCCCCCTAGAAACCACACGAGAAAACTGGTTACAATACCTAAAAGCTATTTTTGAGCATTTCCAACTCTTGCAAGGGGGGAAACGCTGGGCTAGGGAAATTGTAGCCTATTATCGCCTCCAAAACGCCTGGCAGGAATTAGCGCGACCTGCCGAAGAAGTCGTCACCCAAGCAGACTTCCTGCAAGACGTGGAGGAAATGTTATCTTTGCTCACTGTCCCCGTACAACCGGGACGCGGTGGGATAGAATTGCATACACCCATCTCTCTGTTTGGGGCCAAATACGAGCAAGTTTTTATCTTGGGGATGGCTGAAGGACAGTTCCCCGCAGCATTAGAGAGTGATCCTGTGTTAGACTTTTTTGCGCGTAAACAGTTGGCCAAGCAGGGGTTTCCCTTGGAGACTGCGCTGGAAATTTGCGATCGCGAAGCCCTTTCATTTTACGCCCTTTTAGGAGTCCCACAACAATCCCTCACCCTCTCCTATCCCCAGTCCCAAAACAACGATGTGCAGTTACCGAGTCCCTATCTCTCCCGTTTAGGAGTCACCCCCACCTCTCCCCCCACCGTCCCCTTAGCAAGTCGAGAAGAAACCCGTCGTCACGGACAATTCCCCCCTTCCGACCCCCTTTCCGCACCCATTCAACACGCTTTAGCGGTAGAATATCAGCGAGCCAGTGATCATCCCCCCCAAGAATATGAGGGAGTCGTTAGTATCTCCTTTAACCCCGAAAACCGGGTATTTAGTGCCTCTCAGTTAACCAAATTTGGCCAATGTCCCTTTAAATGGTTTGCGGGGCATGGGTTAGGGTTAAAGGAGTTAAAAGAAGCAGAAACGGAATGTAACCCCACCTTGAAGGGGAAATTATATCATCACTGTTTAGAATTAACCTTTAAATCCGTCCAAACCCCTCAAGACTTATTAAAAGAGTTACACCCCCTAGAAACCGCCTTTCAGGAAGCCGAAAAGGAATTAAAGATCGAACGCTTACAAGGCTGGTCTGTGGCGCGTCAGGAGCATTTAAAGACCTTGGGCTTAAATTTCCAAAAACCTGAGTTTCTCTCCTCTGAGACGGAAATTGTGGCATTAGAGACAGAATTTGAAGCGGACTGGTATGGGTTACAGGTGTACGGCAAAATTGATCGTCTCGACCGCACGACAGACGGTTTCACCATTTTTGAGTATAAAACGAGTAGTAATGCTCCTACAGGAATTAAAGATGAGACAGGGAAAGCGACTGTAGATTTACAATTACCGTTATACGAGGAAGCTATCCAGCAACAATTCCCAGAAGAGTCTATAGCAAAAGCGCAATATTACTCCCTCACCAAGCAAAAAGTGATGCGTGGGAAGTCGGATAAGCAGAAGTTAGCGCAGTTTGCAGAACAAGCGAAGGAGGATTTAACGAGGGGTTATTTCCCCGTCAGTCCCGATATTCAGCAAAAAGCCTGTACTTATTGTCCCTTTGATCTGGTGTGTCGGAAGTAAGCGAGGGGTGGCCGATCGTTAATGCCATGTAACTAAATTTTTGATTTAGATCAAATAACCTCGATTAATTCCATAAGCTATACCACCTTCCCAGTCAGTAGTTAGAAACTCTCTAACTAACTCAAATAAGTGACAAACCACATCAGCATAAATTGGATTTTTGATATATTCATCTCTATAGCGAAACTCCCGGTCTGTATTTTTCTGTTTTCTCAATATATAGATTTGATCAATTTTATTTTTTTTCAAATTTACAGCATCAGTTAACTTTAACCACTCAGCTATCACGATATACATTGCATTTGGATTTTTCTGCTTTAATTGCTCCGCAGCAGTAGAAGCGTCCTGTAACATTGTTTTATCAAGATATGTTTTGCATTCAATGGCGATTGCTGGAATATCCCATGTATTTTTCTCTTGATGCTCTGACCCCCGACAGATCATACTAGATTGTATTGTATAGTACAGCCAATAGAAAAATCATGATCTTTCTTTTCTATAACCGCATTAGGTTTTTTGATCATATCATCATAATTAGAAGGTCTAAAAAATATGTCTTTAAAAGAATGTGATTTACCTATTAAAGCGTGTTCTGAAATGCTTGTAACCAAGTCTCTAAACAAATAGTACATAAATTCTTCTAGGACTGAGGAATGTAAATTTGAACGGGAGTCAAATTTTTCGGCATAATGTTTCTGATCTAAAAAATCTTTATAATCATTTAACCAGTTTACCCTTTGAGTAATTATTTCATGATCATCAACTTGCCTTGTTTTTATTGGACCAATTAATTGGTTATTATTATAAGACCATTGATCATACTTTTCTCTAATTTCAGCTAAATATCTGCGTGATTCTTGATCAATATATTTCTTTTTATGATTTTCTTTTTGCGTAAGATTATTACCATGAACTAGCAAAACACTCCTCCTTAATACTGTTCTAACAAGTTACTAGCAATTGCTTTTGCCATTAATGGGGGAACTGCATTACCAATTTGATTATATTGACATAAATGTTTTTCATTGATGCGACCTTCATGAGTCAACAGTTTTTGACTAATAACGGTAGGTTTTCCTTTAAAAATATATGTATCCGGAAAAGTTTGTATTCTAGCCCCTTCTCTTGCAGTAAAATTTCTATGTTTATAAGGATGAACAAAATTAGCATAAAAGGAGGCTGTAATTGTGTGACATGGTTTATGTGGGTGCATTCGTCGATTGTTTTGATCATATACTTTATTCGTAATAACCCCTTGAGAATTTCTTTTATAAGGTTTAAGATGCTCCGGTACATCTGCCCCTGATTGTCCCCACTTCATTACTTGGAAACGCTCAACCATACGTCTAGTATGTTTCATCGCTAAATGATTATGCAATCTCTGACTACCCTTTCGTAAATATTGCTGAAAATCATTGTTAGGATTGAATGTATATTCCATTTCTTCTGCACCCTCTCTTGCTTCTATCTCTGGTAGGTCAGAAATCGCTTCCCATAAAGTGGGTGTTTTAAGCAGAATTTTAGATAACAAGTTATCCTGATTCCATGAATGGGTAGGGTTTGGGAATGGCTGATTTAATTTTTTCTTAGAGGCTATAACTATAAGCCTCTTTCTAATTTGTGGAACACCATAATCAGTGGCTTCAAGTATATTTGAATAGACAAAATAGCCTAACCTTTTTAGCTCTAATTTAATAATATCGATAACTAATTCTTTAGAAGATATTTTAGTCTTGGTAAGATTAGGTACATTTTCTAGGATCATTAATTTTGGTGAAAAAAGCTCTCCAACCCTTATAAACTCTTCAAATAAACTATTTCTAGGATCTTTGATATTACGATTGTATGTATTACAAATTGAAAATCCTTGACAAGGAGGCCCCCCTAAGATTACATCAGGGTAATTGTATTTAAAATTATCTAATAATTCATCATCACTAATTTTTTCAATATCAGAATTAATGACTAATGCTTTAGGATGATTATATTGAAATGTTTCGCAAGCCCAAGCATCAGTTTCTATTGCACCTATTATTTTAAATCCAGCCATTTTAAAGCCTAGGCTAAATCCACCTGCACCTGCAAATGTATCCAATACTTTCATAAATAATTGTTGTTAACTTTTTTTATTTGTTGAACCACAATGAAACTAAAACGAAACTACAAAATAATATTGTAAGCTCAGTCATTACTACATTTAAATTTTTGTAAAGTAGCTGTCTAAATTGCTTCAAAATACCAATATATTGCACATCAAGATTTACTGTCAACCCCTTGATGAGTCTGAAGCATCCCAGTATTACGGATAAGGACGCGATCGCAGCCTTAAACCTAGTGGCCAAACATCAACAAAAGTTCTTAGAGGAGTGGTATCAAATTCATGGCTAACACATGGCAACAACAGTGGGACTTTGACTTCACTGAAGAAGCCTTAGCTGCGGAATTAGCCCAAGCTGAAGCGGCGGCACTGGCC
>NZ_JAQMSD010000257.1 GCF_028330525.1 Spirulina sp. CS-785/01 | reverse complement strand
GTCTATGCGTAGCCTAAGAGGTTGTGAGTCTCAGCCGCATCGTTCGCGCAGCGTCTCCGCAGGAGAAGCGGTATCGACTCACCCGCTTTCCTCCCCCACCTGTTCCGAGGTGGGGGAGTCCCGCGGCTCTTTTGTTGAACAACGGTTACAAAATAATCTCACTCAAGAAAAGGCAACCGCTTTACAAGAAATTAATAAAATTGCTTGGTTTCGTCTTTTACAATTAACTTAACAATTAACAATTATTAATTAACAGATTGTTCTTTATTCTCCTCCATCTCCTCCATCTCCCCCATCTCTCCTATCTCCCCTATCTTCGGACTCCCGACTCCCGACTCCACTATAATAATCCCCCATACTCCCGGAAAAATACAGGAGATGAGGGAAAATCTTAAAGCACTCAAATAATGGATCAACCGCTTGAAAATTCTGTCTTTTGATGAATTAGGTAAATAAATTAAGTTTTAGCGTGAAGCTCAGAGAGGACATTTTCAGCCCATTCTTGGCTTAAAATCGTTTCCTCATTGGTAGAGGCCGCACCATGCAGAAGATAAGATTGACGCTGATGGGCTAACGTATCGAGACTGCCAACATGGATGAAACTTTTCGGTAATTGGTCGTTTTCAAAGGAATATTGCCCTACATGGTATTGTTCGGTATGGTTGCGATCTACCCACAACCCCCATCCTTTCTCGGCATCGTTAAGCTGGGAAAGAAATTCTAAAGTATTCATTGGACTTATACCAATTCATTTCTCTTTCATTATGGTCGCTAAAGGGGGGGATCAGACTAGAGGTATTTACGTTCTGTAATGAAAATTATTTCTTACATAAAATTTAAAGGGGCAGACTATGAAAATTGGTAAACTTTCATAACATTGAGTTACAAGTCTGCACACAAATTCACTTGATCTTGTAAGGATGGGGGCGGGATGGTGATCATGAGTCGCCCTGCCCAGAATCCCCCAGACTCCCTACTGTGCAAGGTTTACTGACCTCACCCGCCAACTCTTTTTCAGTACCTTCTAGATGAAGTTAGATTAAGTTAGCAAAATAATACCCATATCCCTCAATGGTTAAACGATTATCTGGGGAAGGCACAGTGCAACCGAGTCCAGATAGTGACTCACAAATAGCCTCTTGATGCAGTTGATAACTGGCATTCTCATCACTGAGGTTAAAGAGACAGAGTAAGCGTTGTTCGGCATATTCTCGAATAAAGCCAAATAACGGTTCTTCGGTCTCTAGTAGCGTACAATTCCCCGCAATGAGGGCGGGTTGCTGTTTTCGCCAATGGAGGAGTCGCCGCCACGTATTCAGCATGGAATCGGGAGCGGCATTTTGCAGATCAACCGCATAATAATGATGAGAACGGGGAATCGGTAGCCAGGATTCTTCGGCGCTGGTAAACCCGGCATTGGTTTCCTCGGCTTCCCAAGGCATGGGGGTCCGTGAACCATCTCGTCCGGGGACTAGGGGATACATGGCTTGACCAAAGGGATCACGGATTTTGCCTTCGGGGATATCTTTGGGGATTTTGGCTTCGGGGATACCTAGTTCATCTCCTTGATAGAGACAAAAGGCCCCAGGGAGAGAAAAGAGTAAGGCTGCGATCATGTGATAAAACCGTTTTGGGTAGGGTTCTCCGTCTTGATCACATCCCGTCCAGCGCGATCGCAGTCTCCCATAATCATGATTCCCCACCATCCAACATTGTCCCCCGTAGCGGAAATGGCGTTGCACTCGTTCGACAATCTGCTTCATTTTGCTGGCCGAGATGGGTTCATCCTCCAAGAGGACGCTGTTATAGGCCAAGTGGAGGTGGTCTTCCCCCGCAACATACTCACTGGACAAGGCCACCGAATCTTCCCCCATGGTGACTTCTCCCAGGAGAACCACCCCAGAATATTGATCCACTAACTCCCGAATCGGTTTCAGAATTTCCAAGGTTTCTGGACGGCAAAAACTATAGAAATACTTCTGAGTCACCAACGGATTTTCGGGATCAGTTCCATCGGGGAGGGGTTCACTCTCTTGTCGGGGGGGATTATCGCGCAAATGTTGATCATGGAGAAAGAAATTCACCGCATCAAGGCGAAATCCATCCACTCCCTGATCCAACCAAAATTTAGCCCGATTAAAAATCGCCTCTCTCACGTCCGGGTTATGCCAGTTTAAATCGGGTTGACTGGGCAAAAAATTAGAATAATAATACTGTTCCCGTTGCTCATCCCAGTGCCAAGCACTCTCTCCCATAAAGGCCGATAACCAATTATTTGGGGGTGAACCATCCTCTCTAGGATCAGCCCAGACATACCAGTCTGCTTTAGAGTTATCTCGACTTTTGCGACTTTCGATAAACCACGGATGTTGATCTGAGGTATGATTCCAAACTTGATCAATAATGACTTTTAAGCCGACAGAATGGGCAACCTTTAAGAGGGTTTGAAAGTCTTTCATATCCCCAAAGAGGGGATCAATATTTAACATATCGGTGATGTCGTACCCTAAATCATTCATGGGAGACTCAAAAATGGGTGAAAGCCACAGGGCATCCACTCCTAATGAGGCCAGGTAGTCCATTTTGGAGATGATCCCTTTTAAGTCTCCTGCACCATTCCCACGCTTGTCTTTGAAACTCCAAGGGTAAATTTGGTATAAAACCGCGTGTTGCCACCATTGCCCGTTATGGGTCATATTATTGGCATCTTCCCAGGTCCAAGCGCGACGGTTAATAACAGGGTTACGCCACCATTGTTTATTTTTGTGAGTGTGCAGTTGTGTCGCATCGAGGTCTTGTGTAGCCAGAATAATATCTCCTCCGTCTGAATTCATCAAAGTTCCATAAACTTAGTCTCAAGCTAATCTTTGAAAAAGTTTACAGAGTTTAGTGTATTTTTTAGGTTTATATAATTTAATTTTTTTTTAGATTGTTCCACGCTTTTTGGGTTGACAATCTCCGGTTTTCAGATAGCCTTCTTGAGCTAGTATGTCCTAATGTGGGGGAGCGAGTATTCTGTCGAGAGAGATAAAATTGGTTTAATTTTTCATTAAATCGGTCAATTTACTCTATCCTCAGACATAATTCCTAGGGTAGATTTCAAGTTTCTGTACTAAAAATTACCAGCATCCCATTAGTTTTTATAATTCCATTTGTTTTAATTATGACAAGTTTTTCATCACTTTTCATTTTTTTATCCTACTATTTTTGACTGCGTTACCTCTTATTTTACAAGTTATTAAAATCTCAATTCACTTCACAGAAAAACTATTAATTTGGCTATTAAAAAAAGGGTGAGTCATTAACCCACCCTTGCCTTTTAGACTAACTCAATCTAGAAACGATAACCGACACCCCCTTGTAAACTCACTGCATCCCCATCACTATTTTCATAAGCATCAACTCCCCATTTGCCATCCCCATAGACAACAATATTAGACCCTAACTGCACTTCACCACCCGCACTAATGACCACAGAATCCCGGTTTCCGAGGGGAGTAGCAACCCCTTCAGCTTCTACAAAAGAATAGCCACCTCCGACATATAAATTGGCATTACTGCTTACCGGAATATCGTAGGACACCATTGGCATAATGGCACTATTATCATCACTAAACAAAACCGCCCCTCTGACAGAAACAGGAGCATTCGGCACAGCAAAACGGCCTTGAATATTGCCGCCAAACGTCGCATCACCCCCAGGGGCATCACTATGAGTAATTCCAGCAGCAGCCCCCCCACCAATATAGTTAGCATCTGTTCCTTTTACAGCATCGGGTTGAGCAGAAGCAACACCTGAAGAGAGTAAAATGGCAGAGAGAGTGATTGTGGTTTTAACCAATAAATTTTTCATGATTTCTCCTTGAGTTGTGAGTGTTGAGGTTCGGTACAATTCGCTTGAATAAAGCGGGTTGAGTTCGGTTTTCTCAAATCCTCGCTTCTTTTTGATTCAAACTTCAGGAGTTATAGACCTTGGGTTTCTGACAGAGTTCCTGATTTTCGGGGGGAGTGGACTCTTTTTAAACTGGAACAGTCACAGTAAACAGTAAACAGTAATCAGTAATCAGTGTTTTTAGGTAAGGGAGAAAGACTTCTTGGCAGTCTTGGGGAAGACTGCTTAAACTGAGATTATCTGCTTTACTCCTAACGTCTCATGTCTGTCCTCACTCCTATTCAGCAAATTAATTTACGTCCGGGGAGTCGCATCACCATTCCCCATCTCAGTTGGCCAGACTTTGAGGCGATATTAGAGGAACTGGGGGAGAAACGGACGCTGCGACTCGCTTATTGTGAGAATAACTTGGAACTGATGACCCCTTCCCCCGAACACGAACGCGCTAAAATTGTTATTGCTGACTTGGTGAAAGTTGTCCTGAGAGTACAGGGTAGAGCATGGGAGGCGTTGGGTTCAACGACGTTTAAGAGGCAAACCATGCAAGCAGGGATTGAACCGGATGAGTGTTTTTATATTGCCAATTATCAAGCAGTGATTGGCAAAGACCGACTTGATCTGGATATTGATCCGCCCCCCGATCTGGCCATTGAGTCCGATGTTACTTCTCTGACTGCAATTACGGCTTATCAGCGTTTAGGTGTTCCCGAATTGTGGGTTTATAGCAACCCGCAGTTAACTATTTATGTATTGCAGGGAGAGGAGTATCAAGAAACGGCTTTCAGTCCGAATTTCCCCGATGTGAACATCCAGGAGGCCGTCCTTGAGGTTTTGCAACGAGCGCGAGAAATTGGCAGTAGTCTCGCGTTACAGGAGTTTGAGGAGAGTTTGAGGGGGGATTAAAACAGAATCATAGTCGAAAACCGATTTCTCTAATAATCGCCGCCATACCAACTAATGGGTAGGGGAGGAGAGGAGGGCAGTGTATAATAATTGGCGGAGGTTTCCGAATCTAAGACATCTTCGACTTTTTGATAAAAGGCTTCGGCTTCCTCGAAGGAGTTGCCGATGCTGGTTAAGCCTAATTTGCCAAACTCGGATAGGGCCCCCATGAGGTGAAAGACTGTCCCGGTTTTGGTGCTGCTGTCGAAGTGTAAACGATGCCGGGCGATGATATCCATGAGATCATTAGGCAATAAACCGTGATAGGCGGCTTTTTGTAGGTTATCGGAGGCGAGGTAATATTTTTCTTGGCCTTGTTGACCGACAAATAATCCCGTTTCTGGGTTGTATTCGCCGTTGGTGAGGAGTTTTAAGGCCATGAAGGGGTGGGTTGTGCCGCCTTTGCGGAGGTTGATTTCTATGGCTTGGATGTCCCATTCTGGGCTTTCTCCGGGGTGGCGGACGACGATAAAATCAACGCCGTAGCGTTCCATGGCCCCTTTGGCGGCTAAGATTTCGCCGACTTTTATGCCTAATTGTTGGATTTGTAGGCGATATTGTTGATCGGCGGGGAAGCGACAACCGAGGTAAATTTGTCCGTCGGCCCCGCCTAAAATTTGGTCGTGGGTGGAGAGACTGGCGACTTGGCCATCGGGGGTGATGTAGCCTTGAAAACTGGGCGATCGCTTTTCTTCTCCTTCGATAAAGGCTTCGACAATGGCCCCTAATTCTGGAATGCGCTGGGAGAAGCCTTCCCAGGTTTCTCCTTCGGCGGCAAAACTGAGATGGGACAAGCGATCGCGCAATACTTTCACCCGTTCCCCCTCTGTCCCAATTAACCCATACTTGCGAACCTCCCGTAAATCTAAAACCGCATTCCCTTCCCCAGAAAACCCCTCATTTAACTTAATTACCAGCCGTTTTAACTGAGGCATTCTCCCCCATAACTGGGCCGCTTCCTGGAGTAACGAGTCCTCATCCCACATTAACGGACTGCCATCGGGGTGGGGGACTCCTGCATTGGCAAAAATTTCCCGACTGCCACTTTTCGACCCCCAGTATAATAAATCCGGGGAACAGGCCAACAATGGCACCCCCAAACGCAGCGATAATTGTTGTTCCCAGGGACTGGAATTAAAACAGACAATGTAAGACTTGCCGGGCCGTAATGCCTTGCGAATGCGTTCGACGAGACGAGGCCGTTCTAAAATCTTTTGGGAGAGGGGTTTGAGGGAGGCATCATAGGTAGAGAGGAGTAACAGGCGCGATCGCGCATGAGAAAACGGAATCCCCGGCAACAACTGTAAATAATAATCAATAATCGTCGGCGACAAGGGTTGGGCCGTCACATAAATCAACCGCGTATGGGGATTCCGTAGACGAATCAAGGAAAATAACAACCGTTCCTCATAATGAAGAAACCCCTCAATCTTCCCCAACTGTCCCTGATCGATACTAAAGGACGGGATCACCAAAATATCAAAATCATCTTGGTCAAACAGATCAATACTGGCCGCACAATCCCGCAGTTTGGCTTGCAATTGGCGAAATTGTGTCTCTTGATTGGGAACATCCCGCAAAGCTGGCATTCTCGCTCTTACCCTGTGATACCACTATCCTGAAGTCCCTGTGACCAGGGCTATGGCCGATGGTGTAGGCTTCCTGCTTCCTCCGGTCTAACAAGCGCGTTCACAGGCAGGAGTCCTGCTTCCCAAGACCCATACTGTTGACGCTTGGTTATGGCGCAAACCGATTATAGTACATTTTCAGTCCCCTCCATGAATCCGGAGAGGACTGAAATGAATTCTACATGAATTCTACGGGGTCTTGTTAAGCCATACGGCGGCGTAATAACGGCTGAATGATGGTTAAGGCTAAGAGGTCAAACCCGACCAGAATCAGCAGCACTGCGCCAAAGCTGAGACTTCCCCACGGTGCGTCCATCACCATACTGCCTAAAGACCAACTCTCTTGTAAATAAAGATAGCGAATGGGCTCGATCGCATAGGTAAGCGGATTAACAGAGGCAATCCATTTTAACCAGTTGGCCATAAAGGAAAGCGGGGCCAAAGCAGTGCTGGCAAAGAGGAGGGGGAGGTTGGTGACAAAAATAACCGCAATTAACTCAATATGTCCAGGTAAAGCAAAAGCTAAACCGAGACTGAGTGCCGTAACACCTACGACAATTAAGAAAACAATTAGCGCGATCGCGCTAACCCCAGCAACCCCCGGCAACCCGGCACCGAGCAAAGCACTGGCCGCCACAATCACCGCCGTTTGGATCAACGCGAGACTAATAATATAAATCGTCGAAGCGGCCACAATCGAGTAACGAGTCGCCAAAGGAGCAACCAGCAAACGGTTGAGAAAGCCAAACTCCCGGTCAAACATCACAGGCAATCCCGCATTTAACGCCCCAGAAAAGGCCGTAAAAACAATAATACCCGGGGCGAGGAACTGCCCATAATTAATCTCTGCCCCAAACAACCCTTGGGGAGCTTGATAAAATAACGCCCCAAACAGGATCAACCACATAATAGGCTGAATAATACCGGCCATCAACGTCGAGGGACGACGTTGCAGTTGGATAAAGAGTCGTTTGGTCAGTGCAAGGGTTTCTTGCCAAAAATCAGCAACCGGACTGCTCCCCTGTCCCATCATCCCTTGACGGTCAGCCTTCGGAGCAAGTCCTTCAAATTGTGTCGGGGTAACAGATTGACTCATAAAATGCTCAATCAAGTCCTGAATACAGTAACACTTTCTATGGTAGGGCTAAACTGTCTAGGTGGGGAGAAACCAGACCCCCTGTCAAGAGGACCAATTTAGAAACGAGAAACCGTTATTGCAAACGCTCATGAGAGAGACTTGCTGCCCCATTTCAGCATTCAGCCTTCAGCTTTTGAAGGAAATCAGCATTTATATGACATCCGGTTAAGCCTTCTAAGTTCGTAGTAAGCCCTTTAGGGCTTACTATAAGGCTTAGAATAAATTTAGAATAAATTGATTTAATACAAATCAAGCAGATTTCATATTAGCACTCAGCATGAGCGCGAGAGTATGTTAGTTTTAAGAGTCGCGGCTGATAGCTGACGGCTGAGGGCGACTCCCAACCGCTATATCTCATTAGTAATCCCCCATCCCGAATTGTATCAAGCACGGCACAATCCCCCACCCCTTAGAAGCCCACTTAAAAGGCTTTCTCCCCAATCAACCCACACCAAGCAACAAGCTATAATATGGAAATGACCTTAATACTTCGAGGTCGATGAATTGACTTTTGAGGTTTTTCATTGGTTATAAATTCCATTGCTCCAACTGAGACTGCCGCCGCAATATGCAAAGCATCCATCGCCCCTAGCCCAAATTGGCTAGATTCTCGATAGGCTTGTTCAATGATAAGGTTAATATCGTTCGCCCAGTACATGACTGCATCAAAAAAAGTTTCATAAAACTTGATCTCGCTACTTTGTTGATGATAAATCGCTTTAGGCAAAACCTCTAATTTCAGAAAAATGCTAGATGCAAATTCTCGCTGGTCATCCTCTAATATTTGTAAAGCCAGTTCAGCCATTTCATTTTCAGCACGAGCCGCATAAATTAACACGCCAGCATCGACAAAGGTTCGGATCATGATTAGTTTACATAGCCCCCACGACGTTCAGCTTTTTCTTGTTGAATTTCTTCTGGACTTAACAAGGGTATCCCAGATTTTATAATTTCTTGGCGAATTTCTCTTAATTTTTTCCCCAGTGGGGAACTCGATTTACTGGGTCTCTTGGTTTGATAAATGGCATCAATAAAAGCAAGAACCTGTTGCTGTTCTTCAGAATCTAAATTCTGCCATTTTTCTAATAATTGTTGTGTAGTCATTTGGCTGACTTCCTGATATTAAGTGTTGCTTAATTGTAGTATAGCCTTACTTGCGCGGCCACCAAAGCCACCTAAAACGCTGTAACCTCCTTCTCACCTGCGAATCCCTGCAACACCTGCCCATTTTCAGAAACCTAGTTTCTAGAGACAAGAGTGAAATAAAACAAACCTTGAGTATTTTCAACCCTAACGGATTGACCAAGACCGTCACTATCCTCCCACAGTCTCCCAGAAACCTTGTAAGATAGATCAAGTCCCTATTTGACGAAAGCAACGGAACGCAAGCAACCATGACCACTCCCCGCAAGTATCACATCACCACCTTTGGCTGCCAGATGAATAAGGCAGACTCGGAGCGTATGGCTGGTATTTTAGACGATATGGGCTTTTCGTGGTCAGAAGACCCTAACCAAGCTGATGTGATCCTCTACAATACTTGTACCATTCGAGATAATGCCGAACAGAAGGTTTATTCCTATTTAGGACGACAGGCAAAACGAAAACAACAAGACCCCAATGTTACCCTGATTGTGGCTGGATGTGTGGCCCAGCAGGAAGGACAACAGTTACTGCGACGAGTCCCGGAATTAGATTTAGTGATGGGACCCCAACACGCGAACCGTTTGGGGGACTTATTAGAACAGGTAATGGACGGGAATCAAGTGGTGGCCACTGAACCGATCCATATTATGGAAGATATCACCAAACCCCGCAGAGATAGCAAGATTACAGCTTGGGTGAATGTGATTTATGGGTGTAATGAACGCTGTACCTATTGTGTGGTCCCCGGTGTGCGGGGAGTGGAACAGTCTCGCACCCCAGCGGACATCCGCGCAGAGATGGAGGAGTTGGGCCGACAAGGATATAAGGAAGTCACCTTACTAGGACAAAATATTGATGCGTACGGACGAGACTTACCAGGGAGTACCCCAGAAGGTCGTCATAAGCATACTTTGACGGATTTACTCTATTTTGTCCATGATGTGCCGGGGATTGAGCGCATTCGCTTTGCCACCAGTCACCCCCGTTATTTTAACGAACGGTTGATTCGTGCTTGTGCGGAGTTGCCGAAGGTGTGCGAACATTTCCACATTCCCTTCCAGTCGGGGGATAATGAGCAGTTAAAGGCCATGTCTCGCGGTTATACCCACCAGAAATATCGCCGCATTATTGCTAAAATTCGGGAGTTAATGCCGGATGCGGCCATTAGTGCGGATGCCATTGTGGGTTTTCCAGGGGAAACGGAGGAACAGTTCCAAAATACCCTAAAATTAGTGGAGGATATTGGTTTTGACCAGTTAAATACGGCGGCCTATTCCCCCCGTCCAGGAACTCCTGCGGCCTTGTGGGAGAATCAGGTAAGTGAGGGGGAGAAGAAAGACCGCTTACAACGGTTAAATCGCCTCGTGGAGGTGAAGGCCGCAGAACGCTCTCAACGCTACACAGACCGCATTGAGGAAGTCTTGGTGGAAGATATTAACCCGAAAGATCAGACCCAGGTTATGGGACGCACCCGTGGCAACCGCTTAACTTTCTTTACGGGGGATATCAATGCACAAAAAGGTGAAATTGTCAAGGTTAAAATTACGGAAGTTCGAGCCTTTAGTTTAACGGGTGAACCTGTAGAAGCGTTAGTCACCGTTTAGAGGGACTGCAAAAAATTAGTTTGTCATACCTACACAGGGTTTTGTGTAGGTTCATTTTTTTGGGAATTATGTCGATTTTCTCCTCTTTTTGGTCAGAAGCCAAACCCTGTTTAAAATTAGCCCTCCCCCTTGCTGCGGCCCAACTCTCCGAGGGGGCTATTAATTGGATTGATACGATTATGATGGGGTGGTTAGGGAGTCAAACCTTGGCCGCTGGGGCGTTAGGGACGGGGACGTTTCTTGCTTGTAACTTAGTGGGGACGGGGTTAATGGCGGCGGTGGGGTCTTTTGCTGCGATCGCATTTGGGGCAGGCCGACAGTCTCAACTCTATCAAACCACATCGGCGGGTTTATGGCTCACCGTGGGGTTTTCTCTCCCCATCATGGTGTTATTGGGGAATATGTCCCCTCTCCTACTCCAGTTAGGACAAGCAGAAACTAATGTGATTTTGGCACAATCTTATTTTAACGCTATTCTTTGGGGGTTTCCGGCAGCGATTGGCTTTACTATGCTGAAAAATATCACCTCGGCGGTCAATCAACCCCGGATTATTATGTTAACTATGGTGGGGGGCATTTTGATTAATGTTGTGGGCAATTATGTGTTAATGTTCGGCAAATTCGGCTTTCCCCGGTTGGAGTTAGCGGGACTCGGTTGGGCGAGTACCTTGGCCTTTTGGGTGAAGTTTTTAATTGTGTTGTTTTTTATTCAATTTAGCCCTAAGTTTAAGCCCTATCACCTTTTAAAACGCTGGTATATTCCCCCCTTGCACACTTTACGAGAGTTATTAAAAGTGGGGATTCCCAGTGCCGTTATTTTCGGTGTTGAAACGGGACTTTTTACCTGTACCACTTACATTATGGGAACGTTGGGGACGGTTGCCCTTGCTGCCCATTTAATCGCCCTACAAACCGCCGCAACAACGTTTATGATTCCCGTGGGAATTGCCTATGCAACGACTATGCGAGTAGGTCACAGGTGGGGGGAAAGGGATGGGTTGGGAGTCCGACGGGCTGGTTTTACAGGGATTGTGTTAGGGGCTATGTTTATGGGTTGTATGTCTATTTTATTTTTATCTTTTCCTCGGTCGATTGTAGGGTTATATTTAGATTTAAATGATCCAGAGAATCAAGCGGTGATTGACAGTGCGATTATCTTTCTGAAAATTGCCGGACTGTTTCAATTAGTCGATGGAATTCAAGTGATTGCCAATGGTGCATTACGAGGTTTAAAAGATACTAAAATGCCGCTTATTATTGGCTTAATTGCTTATTGGGTCATTGGTTTAGGCAGTGGTTATAGTTTAGGTATTCTTGGGCAGTTTGGTGGGATAGGATTATGGTGGGGTTTAGTGTTAGGACTAATGACAGCGGCCTTCGCGTTTACATTACGCTTTCATCAGCAAACCCAGTAGGGTTAACCTCTAGTAGGCGATTTATATGAAATCCGGATGATTATGCTTAATAAAAAATAGGGAGCGAGACGCTCCCACTCCTGAATCGTATCATCTTTGGAGTGTGGGCATCTTGCCCACTATTGATAGTGATTAACCGGATGTCATATTACTCGACTTTTTTTGACATTAGGCCACAAAGCCCTACTTATACCCCTCCTGGAGTTTTCTGGCCCGTGCCGGATGAACAAGTTTCAAAGGGGTTGGATTTTGGTCAATGAGAAATGGGTAATTGCAGATGATTGTAAGGGCTTCTTCAGCCACTCAGTTAAACTGTAAGGTTTGCCTCGACAAACTTCAAAGGGCTTTTTACGTCCCTCCACAATTTCACGATTCCAGTGCATTAGCACCAAATCATCTGCGTATGTTTACTGTTTCCCCGCCACCGTTTGCGGATGGAGAGGTTTTTCCTCTTGCTGTAATGCCCCATAAAGACGGTTTAACGCACTGATATAAGCCCGGGCCGAGGCAACAATAATATCTGTATTGGCTGCATGGCCAGAATAGACTCGCATTTGATGGCGTAAACGAATGGTGACTTCTCCCATGGCATCAATGCCTTCTGTCACCGACTTCACGGAATATTCGATTAATTCATTGGGGATATTCACCACCCGGTTAATGGCTTTATAGACTGCATCCACTGGCCCGGTTCCAATGGCTGCATCGGTTAACTCCTCCCCGTCGGGAGTCCGTAGGGTGACAGTGGCGGTGGGACGGGCATTGTCCCCACAGGAGACTTGCACTAATTCTAAATGGAATAATTCGGGGACTTGTTGAATTTCGTCGTTAACAATGGCTTCTAAATCGAGGTCACTGACGACTTTTTTCTTATCGGCTACTTCTTTAAAGCGCAGGAAGGCTTTATTTAACTCGGTTTCGTTTAATTCATAGCCGAGTTTTTGCAAGCGATCGCGGAACGCATGACGGCCCGAATGCTTCCCTAAGACAATCTCATTCTTACTCAAGCCAATGGAGGAGGCATCCATAATCTCGTAGGTTAACCGATTTTTCAGCACTCCATCCTGGTGAATCCCCGACTCGTGGGCAAAGGCATTCACCCCAACAATGGCTTTATTGGGTTGCACCGACATCCCCGTTAGATTAGACACCAACCGAGAGGTTTTGTAAATCTGCGTGGTGTCAATATTGGTTAACGGTTCAATGGATTCTGGGTCACGGCCTAAGAAGGGGTTATAGTATTGACGACGGACATAGAGGGCCATCACCAATTCTTCTAAGGCAGCATTCCCGGCCCGTTCCCCAATGCCATTAATGGTACATTCAAGCTGTCTCGCGCCATTCTTCACCGCTTCGAGGAAGTTGGCCACTGCTAACCCTAAATCATTATGACCGTGGACTGAAATAATGGCGTTATCAATATTAGGGACATTTTCTTTAATGCCGCGAATTAATGCCCCAAACTCGTAAGGCGTGGTATAACCCACTGTATCGGGAATATTAACCGTAGTTGCCCCGGCTGCGATCGCCGCTTCTAATACCTCATACAAAAATTCTGGGTCACTCCGGGCCGCATCCTCCGGAGAAAACTCCACATTCTCAGTAAAGGTCTTCCCATAGCCCACCATTTCCGGCACAATGGCTAAGACATCCTTGCGGCTCTTTTTCAACTTATATTCCAAGTGAATATCAGAAGTCGCAATAAAAGTATGAATGCGGCCACTGGCAGCAGGTTTAATGGCTTCTCCGGCCTGTTTAATATCTTCTTTCATCGCCCGGGCCAAAGCGCAAATCGTCGGCCCGCCTTCTATACCTACAACCTCTGCAATTTGTTGGACTGCCTGAAAATCACCTTGACTCGCTCTGGGAAAGCCCGCTTCAATGACATCAACCCCAAGTCGTGCCAGTGAACGCGCAATGGTTAGTTTCTCATCGGCATTAAGCGTTGCACCCGGCGACTGTTCGCCATCTCGGAGGGTTGTATCAAAGATTATAATACGGTCTTTCTCGGTACTCATGGCAGTTTGGTGCTATGAATCAGGTTTACTGAGTCTAGATTGACGACTCCCTTCCAATACAAATGAGGGATTCTTCAGACCATCCTCAAGGATGCTTTGAACTCTCTACGGATTAAAATCGCACTGATTAAAATCGCACTGATTAAAATCGCGTGGATTCCAATCGAAACAACTCAATGGATTAAAATCACATTTCGTTATTAGAAAGGCGCGTATAACAGTATATCATTAATCTCTGCTTCGTTCAATGTTGCCGGGACTGACGCGACTAATTCTTTCTGAGAAGATGGATAAAGAGACACCCAGAGATAACTGGACGTTTTGTTGACGATATATCATGTCCCTATAACATAGATTTCGTTAGATGTCTAGTTTTTTCTATAGAATTCGACTTAAAAATTGCGATACTCCCCATGGGCTAAGGCAAACTCGGTGGCCTGCAAGGTTCTGCCGGAAAAATCCCGACCGGTTAAGTCTCCCCCTGTAAAAGAGAGTGGGGGGTCATACTATTTACTGGCTTGGGCAAGGGTGGAAGCGGGAAATAGGAAAACCGCTAAGATCAAGGAGATTACAGCTAAAAGAATGGATTTCATGATTTAGGAAAACAGTACAATAATTACAGCTTTAAAAAGATAATTATGTTATAATAATAATTTACCTTTTTATTAACTAACAAGTTCCCCAAATCCTCTAACCTTGTGTCAAGATTGAGGTTGGAAAAAATCAGAATGTGGTGTGCAACAGGCTGCAAAACTCATGCAAGGAAAGCTACTAGACGGGCGTTATCGTGTGTTACGAGTATTAGGTGCGGGTGGGTTTGGTCAAACCTACTTAGCTCAGGATACCCGCAGACCCGGACATCCTCAATGTGTGGTTAAACAACTCAAGCCTGTCAGTCAGGACCGGGATGTGCTATCGACGGCCCGACGACTGTTTCAACGGGAAGCGGAAACATTGGAACGACTGGGGACCCATGAGCAGATTCCCCGCTTATTGGCTTATTTTGAAGAAGACCAGGAGTTTTATCTGGTTCAAGATTATATTGCAGGTCATAGCCTGACGGAGGATTTGCAAGAGGGGCAACCGTGGGATGAGAATGCGGTGGTGGGCTTTTTGGTGGAATTGTTGCCTGTGTTAGCGTTTTTCCATTCCCAGGGGGCGATTCATCGGGATATTAAACCGGATAATATCTTGCGTCGTCATCGGGATGGCCGTTTGATTTTGATTGATTTTGGGGCGGTGAAGCAAATTCAATTGCCGAGTACCTTTGTGGGCCAGGCCCCGACGACACAAACCATTGCTATTGGGACACCGGGGTATATGTCCAGTGAACAGGCAAGGGGCAAACCCCATTTTAGTAGTGATATTTATGGGTTGGGGGTTATTGCGCTACAAGCCTTAACGGGGGTGCGTCCCCATAATTTTAAGTATGATGCCCAGACGGGGGAAATTGATTGGCAACAGAGTTGTTGTTCTCCGGCCTTGGCGGCGGTGTTAAATCGGATGGTGGCTTATCATTTCCGCGATCGCTACCAATCGGCCCAAGAGGTCTATAATGTCCTCACCCAAGTGCAGCCTAAGCCCTCCAAAACGAAACTTCCCCCGGTTCAGTCTCCCCCTCCGGCGGCGGCCTCGGCGGCTTCTGCTGCGCCTCCTCCGCCCTCTACACCTCCTCCGGCTGCCCCTCCTACCCCTAGCTATGCGGCGACGACTCCCGCCTCTCCCTCGCCTCAAAAACCAGCGTCTCCTGCACCTAAACCAGCGATCGCGTCTTCCAGTAAGTCTCCGAATTTGACGCTCTTGTTACTGGGGTCTATTTTAGTGGTGATTTTTTCTGTGGTGTTTGGGGCGGCGGTGGCCTTAAATAATTTAACGAAATTACGGACGGGTCAAACGCCTACGACTGGGGGAGGAGAGTCTTCTTTTGCCTTAGGGGGAGGCAAGAAGTCGGGGAACAATACTTGTATTGTGATGGCGGACAATGGGTTAAATGTGCGGGCTACCCCAGACGGGGAAAAAGTGGGGGGAGTGGCCGCCACCACTGAATTGACGGTGACGGGGAATAAACAGGGGAAATGGCTGGAAATTAGTTCTCCGGTTCAAGGATGGGTCTATGGCGATCGCCGCTATGTTCAATGTACCTCCTCCTCGTTTATTGAAACCAATAATTCCCCCTCTCCCAGTCCTCCCTCCCCTACTCCAGTGGCAGATCATGGGAAAGATTTACTAGCCACAGCCCGAGAACAGTTGGAAAGTGGGAAAATTCAAGATGCGATCGCGCAACTCAGCGACATCCCCAGCAATAGCCAAGTCTATCGAGATGCCCAAACCCTCCTCACCCAATGGTCGAGAATCCAAGAACGCTATAAAGCCATGGAGGAAGCCATAGGCGAGCAACGCTGGGATGATATCCTAGCCGATATTAACACCAACGGTTATCCCGATAGTTCCTATTGGAAAGAACAATTTAAGGAATTAGTCCAACGGGCTAGACAGCAAAAACTCGAAGCCGAAAATGAAACCCAACCCCCGTTTAATGAGGACATGAATGCTACTCCGAGTCCTGAGAGTGAGGCCGAGTCAGAGGGCAATTTACAATCCCTCGATAAACCCCCCAAACCCGACTTTTCTACCCCCGTGGTAGAAGTGGAAGTCCTAGAATGGTAAGATAATGCGCCTTGGATGTCACTATTAACAGCCAACATCTCCAAGGAAATGTTGGCCTCATCTAAGTTAATTCTCTTTGGGACACTCCCTCATAATTTAGTCGCCTTCACCACAGTCGAATCCGTTAAATACTCCGACGCGACAATCATCGAACCAATGCCCGAATCCGTGAGAATCTCTAGGAGGAGGGCGTGGGGGACGCGGCCATCGAGAATATGGGCGGCCCGGACTCCTTGGGCAAGCGATCGCACGCAACATTGTACCTTGGGAATCATCCCCCCACCGACTACCCCTTGAGCAATTAAATCCCGGGCCTCTTGAATACTCACCTTGGGAATAAGCGTCGAAGGGTCTTTATAATCCTCTAAAATTCCGGCAGTATCAGTGAGTAATACTAACTTCTCCGCTTGTAAAGCCGCCGCAATTTCCCCGGCCACGGTATCTGCATTAATATTATGGGCTTGTCCCGACTCATCCGCCGCCACACTAGAAATCACAGGCACATAGCCATCTCGCACCAAAGACCGAATTAACCCGGTGTCGGTACTACTCACCTCCCCCACAAAACCCACTCCATCTTGCCCCACATGACGGGCTTTGACAATATCGCCATCTTTCCCACAGAGTCCCACAGCGGACCCACCGGCCCGGTTGATCAAGGAGACTAATTCTTTATTCACCCGGCCCACTAACACCATCTCCACCACATCCATGGTATCGGCATCTGTGACCCGTAACCCGTCTTTAAACTGAGGTTCAATGCCCAATTTTTCCAACCAAGTATTAATCTCCGGGCCGCCCCCGTGAACGACCACAGGACGCACTCCAACACAGGAGAGAAACACCACATCTCGGACGACTTTATCTTTCAAGTTTTCATCCTTCATGGCCGCCCCCCCATACTTAATCACCACAGTCCGTCCTGCAAAGGCTTGAATATAGGGTAAGGCTTCACTGAGAACCCGGACGCGGGTGGCTTCGTCTTGTTTATAATATTCGCTCTCGCTACTCATAAGGTTTTGGTGATTCATCATGGATTATTTCGGATATAAGTAAATGAGAGGAGGGGGACAGGATTCAGACAAATTTTATACGGTTATGGGGATTAACGGGGAAGGCGGGGGGTTGCTAGGTAGAATGGGGAAAGCAAACAGGAGAACGGGTTATGAAGCGTTGGGGGATCATTCTCGGCAGTCTAGGGGCAGTTCCGATACTGGCTCTGATTTTATTCTATTTTTGGGCAAGTTCGGGGCGTTATCCCCAAGAGACGGAACTCGTCACCTATGATACTTCAACGCCGCCAGAGAAGGCAGACGGGGTTTATAGGGTGGTGACGTACAATATTGGTTATTTGTCTGGGTTAACGAATAATGTAGCTGTGGAACGGAGTGAAAGTCTGTTTCAGGAGAATCAACAAACGGCTATTGAGGGGTTAAAAGAGCTTGAACCGGATATTATTGCCTTACAGGAGGTTGATCTGGCTTCTCGCCGTTCTTTTCGGGTGAATCAAGTGGCGGAGGTAGCGAAGGGGGTAGGATTGGAGTATGGCGCGATCGCAGTTAACTGGGATAAAAACTACGTCCCCTTCCCCTATCTCCCGCTTTCAGCCCATTTTGGCCGCATCCTCTCCGCCCAAGCAGTGGTCAGTCATCACCCCATCCAAAACCAACAACGCATTGTATTAGAAGAAGTGGAGAATAAGCCCTTTTTCTACAAAGCCTTTTATATCGACCGTTTAGCCCAAATTACTGAAATTACCATTAATAACCGTCCCCTCACCCTCATCAACGTCCATTTAGAAGCCTTCGAGGAAAATACCCGTCGCCAACAAACAGAATTTTTACAAGAATTGCTCTCTCGTTACCTAGATCAAACCCCAGTCATTTTATTAGGCGATTTTAACAGTGGTTTAGTAGGAACAGAAGAAAACGACCCAACAATTAAGTTACTCTTAGATCATCCCCAACTCCAACCCGCCATCCCCGAAAAAGCGCAAACCAATGCAAAACAATTCACCTTTCCCTCCGATGACCCTGTGGCAAAATTAGATTATATTTTCTACACCCCCGACTCCATTAAATTACGAGAAGCGAGAGTCGTAGAAGCCGCCAAACAAGCCTCCGATCATCTCCCCGTGATGATGGAATGGGAATTTCTTCCGTAATTGGATAGAAAAATAGACTTGTTTTTTGTCTAAAAATGATCCCAATGAAGGATTTAGGGGATGATTTAATTATTCATCAACAAGGCGATAATTTTTCCGATGATCCTCAACCGTTAGGAGGGGGAGGGCCCCGTTCTGCTTGCGGCATTATTGAATAATGGCTATAGTTAACTCCCATCTGGGGGTTAACTGCACAGCAAGACGATATCTCGATTTATTCTGGTGTTTTGGGTTGCTGACGTTGAGCAATTAAGCTAACTAAAAATATCCTTGGTTTAACACTTTATTAGTCGATGGATTAGTCTCATCAATTAAGGTTTGAATTTTGTCAATCATCCTCTGAAAAACATCTGCATAATACTGTGAAGACTCCAAAAAATTAATGTATTCTTGTCGATGCGCTTGCCTACTTTCAGGGGTTCGATACTCTTGTCGCAGATGAGAAGACATCCGTTTAGCTTTGCGAACAATTAAAACATCATCAATGTGAGTTGATGTAATAGAAACCGGAGTCATGTCCAAAAACTCACAAATCAGAAAATAGAGTGAACTGGGAACTGCCATTTTTAAGTCTCGACTGGTTGCAACTGCTTCTTGAAACATAGTTTTATCAAGATTGGTTTTACATTCTGCACACACATACCCTAGATGAGATTCCAATAATTTAGATTCTTGAAAATCGGAGTCAAAGGATGATTGTAAATACAGCTTTTTGCCGAGTATAAAATCCTGATCTTTTGTCCGGATATGCGGATAACCTCCTTTCCCCATATCTCCTAGAGAGGATAAAAAGCTTAATCCTGAAAAAGTTTTTCTTGGTCCCAGTTCAAAAGAATCATCAATTCCGCGTAAACTCCGCAAAATGACTTGGGGTAAAAATTCTTCTAATATTGTATTATCCAGTTTTAACTGCCCTTTCTGACGATATAAAAAGTTATTTGGACTATCAAAAATCAAGTTAAGCTCAATAAAACGCTTGTATTTATTGGTAGCAGCAACTAATTGTTCTACTGTATCTTGTGTTCCCTGTTCAATTGACTCTAATTCATCAATCCAAGTATGATACTGGTTAATTGCTTCTTCAAGTCTTTCTCGATCATTTTCTGGTAATCGACGATTATTAAGACAAGCAATTAATTTAGTATAATGGGGACGAGATAATTCTGGCATAGATAGGGATTCAATTTAATTATTATATTTGTACTAATTCGCTAGATCGCAACAAGGAAACATTTTCTAATAATGGTGTATTATGAATGTGATGTAGATTATCCAGTGCATTTGCTAACAATATATAATTTTTACTAGAAACTAGACTAAAATTACTGGACAAAACTTCAAATGCGACTTCTTGAGCAATTTTTAGAACTTCATGTTTAGTTTGATTATTCTTTAAATTAACTAGATTAATAATATCTTCTCTAATTATTTTACCAAACCGATTTTTAAATCTTCTTTGTTGTTTTAATGCTAGACTAAAAAGATTGGCTTTAATCCCAATTTTTTCAATAATATCAGCATTATAGAACGGGACTCCCAAAACTTGAGACTGATAACCAACAATGAATACCAGTCGAGCATTCTGTTTCGTGACTCTTGATAATTCCCAGAGTGTATGAGCTATATCTAGGCAATATTGTACAACGGTATAAAAACGATTTTTTCGATTTGCGCGGTTAGACCCAATTTCGGATTTGGCAATTTTGAGTAAATTCCATCCTAAAAGTTCAGCCGATGTGCGATAATTTTGGTGATAGTTAAAGACATTAATATAAGGGGGAGAGGTGATTACAAAATCAATTTCATTATCCTGTAAAGGGAGACAGCGAGCATCTGATAAACCAACCTGTATGGGGTACTCTGAGTACGGTAAAGTCTCAATTTTTTGAGCAAGATTAGCTAGTTGAGTTTGAATAAAATTATTCGTAATTTTATGATTAGCGATATCTAAAAGAATAACTAACGAATCAATAATTAACTGAATTTCTGGTGAAAAACTACTTCTTATTGTTTGAATTTTATCCGCTAAATTAGACACTGGGGAATCAGGATCAATTAAAATTTGTAATGGAAATTTTTGCTCAATAATAGATCTCACTTGTTTAAGAATTTCTTGAGAATTATCATAATTAATAAATTCATAAATTTTGCTCAAACTATAGGCGGCTGGATTAATTTCAAATCCATAGGCTTGATGGTTGTGGTTTCCCGCTTCTAATAAAACTGTCCCACTTCCGACAAATGGATCAAGAATTACGGAGTCCGGGAGACAATATGCGTCTAATAAAACCTCAATTAGCTGGGGTGAGAACTGACCTCTCCAAGCTAATAAGTTGGTTCTTTTTTTTTCCACAATATCTAATTTTTTTTGGTCAATGGGTCGCTCAAACGCTTTCAATGTCTCCCTTCCTTATGAATGAATCAATTATCAAACAATTGCTTTTACTCAGACTCCTCAGACGGCAAATGTTGTTGCTCTTTGAGAACCGTGGGGATTTTTTGTAGGATAATCTCGGTGATCTCCTCTGGGGTTTGCTCTGCGGTGGGGGTGATGTGTAAGTCTGCTTGTGCGTAACGAGGCCGTCGTTGCTCTAATAAACTGCTCAACTTCTCGGTTAAATCGGTATTCTGTAGGAGAGGACGGGTATTATCTGCCTGTAAGCGTTCCACCAGCACCTCCACGGGGACATCTAACCAGATGACTAACCCTTGTTGTAAGGTTCCCCAATTTATCGGTTTTAGCACAATTCCGCCTCCGGTTGCGATCGCGCTTCTCGTGCAAGCAGACACCTGTTGTAAAACTTGCGACTCCAACTCCCGAAAATACGCTTCTCCCTCCGTGGCAAAAATCTCGGTAATGGGTTTCCCGGCCACCCGTTCGATTAACACATCCGTATCAAAAAAACGATACCCTAATCGGTGCGCTAAACATTGGCCAACCGTCGTTTTCCCTGCTCCCATCATCCCGACGAGAAAGACACTCATTCCTTGTAACAAGTTTTTTCCCCTTGAACTCTTAATGCCTAATCAATTATCAAGGATGGGAGGTCATAAGAAAAGAGTCTCCCATGAGAGGAATCATCATCATTGTAACGGTATTACTCCTATTCGCCTTTACCCCTCCCGCAAAGGCCGCCATCTGTCGTACAGTAGGAGAACACCACATCTGCCTGTTGGACATTCAACGCAGTGCTAAATATTATTGGCAATATTGGGTCATTGCACAGGTGGACGGGGAGAAACAACCCAAAGCAGTGTATAACTGTCGGACTTCCCGTCGGACTACCTCCACCGGAAAAACTGTTCCCTTTGCGGAGAATGGGGTGGGTGAACTGGTGTGTCGTTTAGCGCATCGATAAACTATGATACTCTATTCTCAGTCTGGACAAAATTCACACACCATCGCCACCATCGAGCAACTTTCCCCCAATTTAGATCATTATTGTTTCTTTTATATGCTGGAAACCTTCGGTGCGATCGTTCATTTAACCAGTGACTATCCTCCCTCCCAGTTACAGGTGCAACTCTGGACCAATGCACTGAACAAATATAACAGTGAAGGGGACTGGCATGGCATTGATCTCCCCTATCAAGGCCAAAATAGCCAAGGCCATTATAAATTCTCCGGTTCATTCATGCCCACCAGCGTAGGAGACTACGAGTTTACCTATCGGGTGAGAGTCCGAGACGATGGAGAATGGCAATGGGTAGGGGGATTGGGAGACAATGGGAATTTGCGGGTTGAACCTCCCTCAGAGGAGAGGAGTTGGACCCAAGGTGCCAGTTTTGCAGAAGTTTTTCCCCATGTCTATGTCGGGAACTTTATTGCTGCGTCTAATGCAGCAGAGTGGGAGTTTGATGCGGTGTTGAATTTAGCGGAAGAATTAACCTTAACAATACCCGAAGATCGGGACATTGCTTATCAAAAAATGCCGTTACGAGATGGGGCCCAGAATTCCATCCCCGATGAAGTCCTCTTAGACGCAGTGCAATGGATTGATGAACAACTACAAACCGGGAAAGAGAAAATATTACTCCATTGTCGGGCCGGAATTGGCCGTAGTGGGTCCGTGGGGTTAGCGTACTATTTTGCCAAACATCCTGATCAGGATTACAACCAATGTTTAGAGGCCGTTTGGGATCAAAAACCGGATATTTACCCCCACCGTCACTTAAAAGAGAGTCTCTTGCGGTTATTTCGGTAACAGTTCCGGTGGCCAGAATCCGGCACTGTACCCTAAGATCAGCATTAACTGGCTTATTGAGCAAATTTTAAGATGACCCAAGACGCAACCTTTGAAGAAGAAAAGCAGTCCCAAGGACTATCCCCGTTGTGGGAGATGTTTCAACCCCAGTTATTTATTCCCAGTTTAACCGCAGGACTGGTGACGGGGATTATTGGAGTAATTCGGGCCATTTCCTACGCGGCCCTAATTTTTTCGGGACTGTTATCAACGCATCTCTCAACGGGGGTGGGGATGACGGTGTTTAGTACAGGAATTATTACTGCGGTGGTTGCGTTGTTGAGTGCGTTACCCGGGATGATTGCCACCCCATTGGCGGCCCCGACTGCTATTCTAGCGATTATGGCCGGGGATATTGCCCAGGAAATGAAGGCCGTGGCCCCGACGGATGAGATCCTGATGACGGTGTTGGTGGCCATTGCGGTTGCATCTTTCCTCACTGGGTCTTTTTTATTTACGTTGGGCCGGTTTCAATGGGGAAATGCCATTCGTTTTGTCCCCTACCCGGTGGTGGGGGGGTTTATGGCCGGGACGGGATGGTTACTGGTGGATGGTTTTTTTCAAATTACTTGCGATCTTCCTATTACCTTTGAGACCCTTCCCCAACTCATTGAACCGGATGTTTTTTCCCATTGGGGGGTGGCGTTTCTCTTTACGCTGACGCTGTTATTAGCTGCCCATTTTATTAAACATTATTTTGCTATGCCAGGGACGCTTTTGGCTCTCTCAGGGGTCTTTTATGGGGTAATCTGGGCATTAGATATCCCACTTCAGGAGGCCCGCAACGATGGATGGTTACTCGGTCCGTTTCCCCAAGGGGGACTTTGGCAACCTTTGGGAGTCTCTGGGTTAATGCAGGTGGACTGGACAGTGATTTTGCATCAGTGGGGAAGTATTTTGACGGTGATGTTAATTAGTTTGCTGTCGTTGCTATTAAGTAATAGTGGGATTGAGTTAGTGGTGGGACGGGATATTGATTTAAATCAGGAATTACAAGCGGTGGGAGTGGCTAGTTTTGCTTCTGGGGTGGGGAGTGGTATGGTGGGGAATCAAGCCTTACCGAGTACGTTGTTGGTGAATGAAATTGGGGGGGAAACCCGTTTAACGGGACTTATTGCGGCACTTCCTTGTGTGGCGGTTTTATTGTTGGGGTCGTCGTTTTTAGCCTATTTTCCAAAACCCGTTTTAGGGTGTTTGATTTTATTTTTAGGGATTTCGTTATTAATTCAATGGGTTTATCAGGCATGGTTTAAGTTGCCGTTGATTGATTATTTTATTGTTTGGTTGATTTTAATTACGATTAATGCGGTTGGTTTTTTACAGGGGATTATTATTGGCTTTGTGGTGACGGTGATTGTCTTTATGTATAATTATAGTCATATTGATGTAGCGAAAGAGACTTTATCGGCTAAAGATACCCGGAGTAATGTGGAACGAACGGGGAAAGAACGAAAGAGTTTGAGGGAGTTTGGGGAACGGGTTTTTATTTTAGAGTTGCAGGGTTTTTTGTTTTTTGGGACGGCAAATTATTTGTTACGAAAAGTGCGCGATCGCATCGAAACCCAAACCCTCCCCAAACCCGAATACATCCTCCTCGATTTTCGTCAAGTCACCGGACTCGACTCCTCCGCAGTCCTCAGTTGTAGTAAAATCCTCAAACTAGCCAAAAAACACAACATTACCCTAGTATTTACTAACCTTTCCTCAGACTTTCAACAGCAACTTAAACGAGGAGAAGGACTAGAAATTCCCGACAATGCTTGTTCAATTGATCCCCATCCCACCTGCCAAATTTTCTCCGATATGGACCGAGGATTAGAATGGTGTGAAAAACAACTCTTAACCCCCATAGAAATCCCCAAAATCCCCTTCTCCGCACATCTCACCCAACAATTTTTAAATGCAGAGCAAGTTCCCCCCTTTTTAGAGTACCTAAAACCCCAACAAGTTGCTGCGGATGAAACCGTTTTTAAACAAGGTGCGGCCAGTAATAGTCTCTTTTTTGTCGAGTCTGGCCAGATCAGTGTTTTATTGGACTTAGAAGGAGGAAAAAGTAAACGTCTGCAAACCGTCCGAGAAGGGGGAATATTAGGAGAAATGCGCTTTTATGGTAAACCTCCCCTCTCCACCGCAGTCATCGCAGACAATAACAGTCTCTTACAAGAATTAACACGAGAATCCTTTGAACAAATGAAACAACACCATCCCCAACTGGCCAGTCAATTAGAAGGATACATTATTCGCGTTCTCTGCGACAGTTTAACCCGTCGAGAACAACAGTTACGCATTATTCGGTAAGTTGGTTTTTGGTGAAACTTCTTGAGTCTCTATTACCAATTACCAACTACCCATCACCCATCACCAATTATTAATTCCCCATCATTTAGCCTATACTATAGCGGTGTGCAAATCAGTGAAAGACAATTGCTCCCCCTCTCCCAAGGTGGGAGAGGGGGTTGGGGGGGTGAGGACTGCATTCCACCCAACTGCACACCGCTATAATAGAAATAAAAATAAGATGAACACCAAGATTTTACTCTGCTTAGGGATAACCCTCTTGATCAGTAGTTGTCACCCCACCCGTCAAGGACTCCCCCTCAACCAACAACCCTCCGAAGAAGAAACCCCCCCAGTGTTGTATGTAGAAAACCCCAGTTTTCTCGACAACTCCGAATTGGCCATTATTCCCGTAGGACTTAGTGCAAAATCGAGTAAATTTCGGGGGTATGGGTCGTTTTCTCAGTCCGACAGTGGACTATTTTCCGGGTCACAAATTGACAAAGGAGGATATTCCCTCATTGCTACCAATATTTTATTTTATAATCGACAAACCGAAGCCATTAATCCCCTCCTAGATCAAAAAGCAATTATCAGCCAATTTAACTACTTATATTATCGTAATCTAACCACCGGAAATTCCAGTCTTGAGGCCAGAGAAAAAGACTTTCCTCAACTCTTAATTTACCATTTGATTAATGACGATACCAACCAAGACGAAAAACTAGATCAACAAGATGCGAGTCTCGTTTATTTATCCGACTTTTCCGGGAATAACTTCACACAAATTTCCCCAGATCAGACGCAAGTGAAACAATGGGACTATTTCCCAGACCAAAATATAATATTACTCAACTTGGGGGAAGATCGAAATGAAGACAATAAGTTTGATTCCCCCGAAGATGCAAACAGTGCTTATCTCTACAACTTAGAAGATCAAAGTTTAACCCAATTAAATCCCCCCAATACCGATTTCATCAACTGGAAAATTGATCCAGACTATAATCGTCTCTATCTAAGACTCCGAGAAGACAGTAACGAAGACAATCAATTTGATGAAACCGATACAATAAAATTAGTGAAAATCAATTTAGACAATCTTGAGCAAACTGTTCCCCTAATTGACCAAGAATTATATAATTCACTGCATCAATTAACCTTTGAATAACTCAATGCAGATTGACCCAGAGCAACGTTAGGACTACAGAAAGACCCCCCAAATTGCCGTATCATGAGCATTTCAAGAATTGTCGGGCGTTCGATTGATATATGATGTGGCTGGGGTGTTGCAATAGCGACAGCAGTATGGCACATCGGCAACAGATACCGTTGCTGATCTGACCCTTGCAGGAAATGGGATTGATCTCGAGGACAGTCATGCAGGGAAGGAGGATGAATTTAGTTTGATCCCTGTTGGTGCAATTCCTACCTTGGGTGAGTGGGAAACCTTGATGGGGTGGGGATTGCCGCCTCTCCTGTCTCCCGTAGCACAAGAGTTTTTTTATGAAGTTTTGTAAAACAAGGAGAAAGACTGCATAAAAATTACTCGCTTTTCAATAGATCAATATGGGAGTCTATCGCTACTCTCAGTCCTGTTTTGTAGAGGTCTGGCAAAATTGGTCTTTTTAACTGATCCATTCATGTTGAATTACTCAAGAGGAAACTGAACCATGCCTTGGATGTACGCTGAAACCCTGAATTACCAACAAACTGCCGGATACCAGTTTCAATCATTAACGAGTGGTTACTTGGGGGTGCAAAACTCCAGTACCTCGATTTATAAACCGTTTCTCTGGTGGGAACCGTCTTCGTCTTCTCAGTCTCCGGGATTTTTCTGGTGGGAAAATGACCCCTATTTTTCTTCAGAGCCAGAGAATTTGGAGGAATTAGAAAACTTGGATTTTGTCAAGTTTGAATTGTCCGATGATCCCAGTGAATTTACGTTTTTGGTTATCCCCAATCTGGAGGAAAATCCCTTTAAAACCAAAAATGGCGATTGGGTTTTAAGTGAAAGTTATGATCCTTCTGTGGATATCTCTCTTTTTGATGTGCTACTCAAATCAGATTATGAACGATGTGGGGTTGATTATCAAGATTTAACGGTTAGTGATCTGTCTTCTGATGGGGGGTCATCAATGGTTAATCACAGCATTCAAACCTGTATGAATGACATCGCTGATCCTGATCCTACTGATGTCCCGGAGTCATCTTCTATTCTGTCTTTTTGCTTGTTGGGACTGGTTTTATTTTTGGTGACTTGGAAGCGCAAAGTCGCTTAATTCAGTTCAAAGATTGATTAGATTTGGGATCAACTAAGCAATCATTAGCAGGTGCATCTTTCTTTTACCCTTGCCCGATGTTCTATTTTTTAGTAAAATCCAAGTTAAATGGATTACCTTAATTAAATCAAATTGTCAATGCTTGTAAAAAATAAAGCGTATTGGTCTAAAAATGGAAGTATTCGTAAGTAAGTAATTTACTTTTAACAAGCCTTGGGTTTAAACCCAAGGCTAAGAACTTAAACCCGTTAAAAACAGGTTGAGAGACTAACGAGGGAGGACATTAAATATCTCACTAGGGGGAAAGAAGCTCGCTTGCGAGCTTACTAGGAACGGATTAAGCAGATCGAAAGGCTTACAAGTATTCTAGGGTGTTAGTTAACTCTATCCTCTCTTTGTGTCCTCTGTGTCTGGAGTGATTCAATAATTAGTAGCGATTGCTGGGAAGCACGAACTCACTTAATCTAAGTATAAACCTTGAATTGTGGACTTTTAGAGATGAACTGGCAAACTATTGGACTCCTTTCTCTCTCGCTTTGTCTCCTACCGGGGCCAGTCAAGGCACAGATTGCTCCTGATGAGACGCTGCCTAATAATACAACGGTAATGCCGATTCCTGCACCGTTTCCGGGGGATACGTTTCTTATTGAGGGAGGGACCCAAGCAGGGACTAATTTATTTCACAGTTTTACTCAGTTTTCTGTCCCAACTCAGGGTGCAGCGATTTTTAATAATGCTCCGACTATTGAAAATATTTTTGGGCGAGTCACGGGGGGGTCTTCCTCGCTCATTGATGGTTTGATCCAAGCTAATGGTGCGGCCAATCTCTATCTCCTCAATCCCAATGGTATTCTGTTTGGCCCCAATGGGGCGTTAAATTTAGGGGGGTCTTTTTTTGCTAGTACGGCTAATCGTATTCTGTTTGTGGATGGGACTCAATTTGCAACAAACCCCAAGGAAAGCTCTCCTCTTTTAACGGTGAGTGTGCCGACTGCTCTACAGTTTAGCGGTACACCTGGGGCAATTCGTGTGCAAGGGACGGGACATAATTTTGGTCTGAGTCCAGAGGGCATTTTACTTTCTTCTCCTCCTTTGACGGGGACTGTGCCACCGACTCCGGGGTTACAGGTGGCTGAGGGGGAAACCTTAGCCCTGGTGGGGGGAGAGGTGGTTTTGGCGGGGGGAAATTTGACGGCCAGTGATGGACGGATTGAGGTTGGAAGTGTGGGGGAGAATGCTCAAGTGGGTTTGACGGAGCAGGGGTTAGATTATTCGGAAGTTCAGAGGTTTCAGGAGATTACGCTGACGGAGAGTGCTTCCCTGAATACCAGTGGTCAAGGAGAGGGCCGGATTCACCTTCAGGGGGGACGGGTGATGCTGGAGGAGGGGGCAGTTGTGGTGAATAATAATGTTGGGGCGGAAGCGGGTGGAGGTATTGTGGTGAATGGGTCGGAGTCTCTGACGCTTCAGGGGACGCAGACGGGGGGTGTTTTACCGACTAGCATTTTATCGGAAGCGATTCCTTTGGGGCCTGAGAGTACAGGGACGGGGGGAGATATTGCTTTAAATACGCCGGAGTTAGTGCTTCGAGGGGGCGCACAGGTGTCGTCTTCGACGTTTTCGACTGCCGATGGGGGAGATTTACAGGTGAGTGCGGGGAGGGTGATGATTCAGGGAGCAACACCGACGGGGAATCCAAGTGGTTTGTTTGCTGCGACTGCGGGACCGGGGGATGCGGGTCGGTTGACGGTGGAGATTGATGGGGAGATTGAACCCAATGGGATTATTTTGGCGGATGGGGGGAGAATGGCAACGGAAACGTTTAGTCCGGGTCAAGGGGGGGAGTTAAGTCTGAGTACAACGAGTCTGGAGATTCGCGGTACAACGCCGAATGGTGCGCCAAGTGGTTTGTTTGCAAGGACGGTGGGTTTCGCTCTTGGGGGGAATATTTCCATTGAGGGAGAGGAGGTGAGGGTGGAGGAGAATGGGATTATTTCTACGACTACCCAAGGGGAGGGGCAACCTGGGGGGGATATTATGGTGGATAGCGATCGCGTGGCCTTACAACGCGGAGGACAGATACAAGCTGGAACATTGGGTGCAGGGGATAGTGGAGATTTGATAATTCAGGCCGATACCGTAATTTTAAGGGGAAGGGGCATTGAAAGGAGTGGTCTGTTTAATCAAGTGGATGCAGTCGATGCAACGGGACAAGGCGGAGTGTTAAATGTCGATACTCGACAATTACAGATCGCAGATGGAGCGCAAGTTTCTGCCGGGACGTTTGGCCACGGGGATGGAGGTCAAGTGAATGTTAGAGCTTCAGAGAGTGTTGAAATTACCAGTAGCAGTGAAGCGGGACTGAGTGGCATTTTTACCCAAGTGGATGAGCAAGCAAGGGGTGAGGGGGGAGATATTCGGGTGCAAACTCCTCGTTTAACGGTGCAGTCTGAGAGTACCATTTCTGCGGGAACATTGGGGAGAGGCAATGGAGGAAGTGTGAGGGTGGATGCGTCGGAGTGGGTGGAGATACAAGGGGAGAATGGGGGAGTTTCTGCACGGACGAGAGGGAGTGGAAATGCAGGTGATGTGAGTATTACGACTCCAAGATTAATTATTGGGAGTCAAGGGAGTGCCACGGTAGAAAGTTTGGGGACTGGGGATGCAGGAGATTTGCAGATTAGCAGCGATTACATCGACCTTAACCAAAGCCGCATTACAGGGGAAACGACTTCTGGACAGGGAGGAAGTGTAAGGGTGGATGCGTCGGAGTGGGTGGAGATACAAGGGGAGAATGGGGGAGTTTCTGCACGGACGAGAGGGAGTGGAAATGCAGGTGATGTGAGTATTACGACTCCAAGATTAATTATTGG
>NZ_JAQMSD010000256.1 GCF_028330525.1 Spirulina sp. CS-785/01 | reverse complement strand
CCCTCTCCCTTTGGGGGTATAAACTCCGGCAAATGTGGCTACATCCCATCCTCGACTTCTCCCTCCCCCCCCAAACCCTATACACCCGTCTCCCCGCTTGGCAACTCTTGGACTCCCCCGACACCCTCAACCTAGACTCCTCTCCCCTCGTCCTTATTGCCCCTGGGGGATATCCAGAAGCAGGAGTCGAAGCAGACGGCGAAGACAACTTTCCCCTCCCTCCCGCCTTAGCCTACTGGCGACAACAAACGGGAGATCAGCGAGACATTTTAACCGGAGGAGAAGTTCATGGGTATTTAATCCATCATTTTCAACAACAGCACTTTATCCTCCCTATCCCCGATCTTTGGCTAGTCCTACTGGTAGCCCTCCTCCATAAAGCCTGGACCTTACACCGACCCAAGAACCGCGAAACTCATCCCCCCAAACGAGAAATTAAGGTAATTTTCTACAGTGTAGGCGGAGTGGTTTATGGGGTAATCAGTTGGCAACTCTACATCACCGCCCAAATACTGCTTCCTTGGTTATTCCCCCTCCTGACTTGGGGGTTACTCTCATTGCCAGCCCCTGGGAAATCCAGGAGAGACAATGGAGCAAAACCGCAAAAATACTGAATTTTTCTGGAAAACAGCTAGTAATAGTCATATAACGACCAAGTGTATGTAAAAATACAGAGATGTTGTCGGGATATACGGAGGCAATCAATAAAATCTCAGTTAAAATAAGCGTAGCTAAGTATAAACACTGTTTTTCAAATTAAAGGGAAAAGAACTACTTATGATTCATTTACATTCAATGGTTGTTGTTATGGCCACCACCGCCATATTAGGAGTCCCAACCCTCACCGAAGCGGCCACCTTAGAACAGGAGTGGAACGAGTTAAAACCTCGGCCCCTCATTGTGACGGGGGATCCCGATGGATCACCCTCCGTAACCCCCAATGATCTCATTGATCCCAATACCCCCAATTCCCCCTATGGAGGAGTTGGGAGTCTCCGGTTATTCTCCGATCAACTGGGAACATCCCTCTGTACCGGATCAGCGATTCACCCCCTCTTGATTCTCACCGCGGCCCATTGTCTCGACTCCCAAGATAATCAAGATGGGAGTATTGACTACTCTGCCCAGAATGTCACCTTTAATCTTAATTTTGATGGAGACTTGTCCCACACCATCCCAGCAGAGAGTTTGGCCGTTCACCCGGATTGGTTGGGGTTTGGGCAAACCTTAGCCTCAGATTTAGCCTTAGTGACGCTGAGTGAAGCATTACCGGAGACTGTACCCATTTATGAGATAATCCGTGATCCCCTCTTGCCGATTTTCGGAGAATCGGAAATGACACTGGTGGGGTATGGACAACAGGGAGATGGTATTCAGGGACACCAGACAGGGACGAGTAGCTGGACGACGAAGCGAGTGGGCTATAATTTAGTCGATGATCCTGCTCGGTTGAGCCAGTGGAGTGATCAGTATGAGGAGATGTTTTTATTTGATTTTGATTCCCCCGATGGAGAGTTAACTGCTTTGGATCAGTGGAATCAGTCTAACTCTAGGGTGATCACGGCCAGTGTGGGGAATGATCGAGAAGTGGGAATTGCTCCTGGAGATTCCGGTGGCCCCAGTTTTTTAACCATTGATGATCAGTTGCAACTCTTAGGGGTTACATCGGTAAGTATTCCTTTTAGTAGTCCTGCTGGGAGTTTTGGGACAGTGGGCGGTGGGGTGTTACTCTCCCCCAAGGATCAGTTAAGTTGGATTGAGACTGCCCTATCTAGTCTTCCTTCCATCAATGATCCTCCTGTGAATGATCCTCCTGTGAATGATCCTCCTGTGAATGATCCTCCTGTGAATGATCCGCAATCGGTCCCTGAACCTGGACTCTTGTTAGGATTAAGCGCGATCGCAGGATTCAGCTACCTCATCAAAAACAAACCCCAATAACCCTTCTTCACCCCCCCCTCTTCATCAGGGCATCTTTTGACCCTGAAAAATCCATCAGAAACCATAAGAGGATTCAGACCGTTAGACCATAATTGCCCCTTCCCCAATTAAAATAGATTAACTGCATATCTTACAGCGACAAATCTATGTGCCGTAACTTCAATGTCTTCCTGAATCCCGTCAAAATTGAGCATCTCTTTTTTACCAAAGATGCCAGTACGGGGACATACCAAGTGCGTCCCAGAGGAGTAATACAAGCAGATTTACAAGATCGCATATCCTACGCGACCACCGTTGCCGAAGATTGCTCAAAAAAAAGCACCAAAGCCGGGTATGATGCAGCCGGGATGGCCATTGGCACGATCGCGCTCGATCCTATCCTAGACTGGATCGAACAAAACTACCAAGAGCAACAGGGTCTCTCCCATCAAGAAATGACCGAAGTTGCCGCACGCATTCAAAAAGAAGTCACCACAGACGTTAAAGTATCACGAGACGGCGGCGACCTCTTAAAAACTTGGCATACCCTCTTAGAGCGAGTAGAATTAAACTCATCAGAATTCCTCACCAACTGGGAAACCCACGTCCGGCAAGCCTCTCAGGGGGATATGTACTCCGAAAGTAATGCCCACCCCCACCAAGAATGTTTAACCCCCGAAACAGTCCGCATTTATCAACTGAGTCAAGATGGCCAATTATTCTTTGTAGAAAAACCCCGCACCCAAGGCAAAAGTCTCTTTTCCGACACCCACAACGGTGATATTAACGATGCAGCAAGGTATAAGCGTTTCCTGAACTACGAGGGGTTTCGCTTTGCCTCCAACTCCGACTCCTGCGTTGAACCGGCCTTAAAACGCTTCCTCTACGAACATCTCCAGCATAATCAATTAGCCGGGGCCCTCCATCGGTTAGCCTACATTGATCCCGATTATTTAGACAATGAAACCGCCGTGGCCGACAGTACCGGACAAGTCGGGGGCTATTATACTCTAGGGGAAACCTTAGCCCATCGTTCCCTCAAAGTCCAACTCCGCGATAAACACATCACCTTCTGTCACAGTAACGGCCAACCCATTCAAGAATTTATCCAACAGGGATTTTTGCGGGATGACTCCCGTTCTTTAGCCAGTGAGAAAATTGCTGAACTCCTGGGCCTGGCCACCACCATGGCCCATGCAGGGGCCCAGCAAACCACCATCACCTCTGCCTTAGTCGCCCGAATTTTTGAATATTCTAACCCGAAAAATAAATTTACCTTCCAATCCTTCACCCCCCTCGGCCAACCCAGTCACGGCCTCCTGGGTGGGGGGACATTTACCATGTTACGAGGGGGAACTGAACGAGGGGGAGAAGAAGGGGGAGAGTTGATCTTTTATATCCCCAAACCGGCTGACCTTCGCAACTATAACCGGGTCTCCTTCCTCTCGGCCTCGGAAGAAAACGCCCTGAAAGAACAAGTCAGTTTGTTAAATGCAGCGGCCATCGCGGAGGGGAGAATCGAAATTGCCGAAAAAGTCGCCCAAGATATTCCCTTTTTTAAAGATCTCCGGGCCACCGCCTATATTACCGAAGGAGTCGCCCCCATTTACGATGTCTTACCTGGAGAAATTATCGAAGTGTCCCCCGATGGACGGGTGAAATTATTTAATATTTATCGGGGTCAAGAAATTCCCTTGATTAGTATTGAAAAACAAAAACAACCGGAAAATTACATTCACATTGATATCCGTCGGGAACGTCTCGCCCCCCTCAAGGTTTTTAAAATTGACTATCGGGATTTAGACGGCAATCCTATTCCTTGCCCGTATAATAAATATGGGGAGGAAATTATTGCCATTCAACCCCTCGCTCTACGGAAAAATACTAACAAATTATTTCGGAAAACAGCAGATGGAACAGTTAAACTGCGTACCGGAATAGATGGTCTCGGCTTAACTATGGGGACAGACAATGAAATTCTCCGCAAAACGCGGATACAAGAGCTTAATTTGCTGATTACCGGGGCAGCAGGGACTTCTTATTTAATTAACACCATTGCCGGGAATTTAGCCCGTAAATTAGGCTTAAATACCCTGCCGATTATGAATTTAGACGGGTTTACCGGGTCTGATACTATCCCCGCTTCGGTGAGTCAAAAAACACTGTTTCTGGCTAACTCAAACTCTGGGGGAACATCGGACACCATTAAATTGACCCACGAATTGGCCAGCTTGGGGGCTGTGGTGCGACGGGTGCAAGAAACTATCCAACGACGGGATAAGAATTTAGGGGATGTTATTGTGGCTAAAGCCCGCATTAGTGAATTACTCTCCCTTCTCAAACCGGACACCCTGCGGGCAGACTTACCCCCCCATTTACAAGATTTTATTGCACAACAAACCCCTTGGATTTATTCCGTCACCAATATTGAGGCCAGTCCCCTGGGGAATATTGGCCGGGGGCTGGATGCAGGGATTCAACCCGCCGCCGGGGCTGGGATTACCAACTTGCCGGAGGAAGAATGCGTGGGGTCAACCTTTGCAGCTATGGCATCCTTGCAATGGCAATTGGCTTTGCATACATACCTAGGGGAAGTGCGGGGGGATATCTCCTCGGAGTATGCGGAACAAGTCTATGCAGAGTTAGCCCGTTTACCGGATGTGGTGGAGGAAATTGTCGGGGATAAAGGGTTAATTCGAGATATTGAGGAAATGTGCGATGAATTAGTCGGGGGGAACTTTGATTTTGTTTATACGGGATATTTGGATGGAGTCCCGGAAGAACAAGCTCACAAGGCTGCGGAGATGATCCAAGAGATGTTTGCGGGCTGGCATTTCTTCCAGTTCCAACATGGCAAGTATGCCCACATGAAACGACGCACCCGGCACACTCTAGGGTCGATTTTAGGCCATAATGCTCCCCCGCCGAGTTGGCCGTTTTTCAATGCCCGGGCGATTAAGTCGGCCAGTGAGATCGGGCCGCGGGTGGCCACGTCCTTTTTTATTGCCCATCAAAGTGATCAGGACCGCTTGCAAAAAATCCCTGATTATGCCCCGGATTTTATTTTTACGTATCCGGCGGATAGTATTGTGTTGTACCCGTTTCAGGTGATTATTGTTAGTCATTTAATTTCTTATTTCTGGGGCTTGAAAAAGAAAGCCATTGCCCGGAAAATTGAACAATGGAATCAGCCTTTTGTGGACTTCCTTTGCAAAGTCCCTTATAAAGATAGTGTGATTCCTGACTCACTGCGGCCTACAGTGGAACAACACGCCCGTTTTGTCCTTGAGGAGTTTTCCCACTTGTTAAATGATACTCATTATTGCGATCGCATGGAAGGACAACGCCGAGAAGCCCTCCTCAGCAGTCTCTCCCTCTTGGCCGGAGAGGCCCCCGACACCGAAAACAACCTAGAAATCGGCGGTTTCCTCCACAGTGAACGAGGCCAACTCCCCATCAAAACCCACCGCTACCCCATCCAACCCGTCGATAACCAAGCCTACCTCAGTTTATTAAAAGACATCGCCCTAGAACTGAGTACCAGAGAACAGTCCAAACAACTAGCGGATCATTTCCTCGTAGATGAAGAAGGGATCACCATCCCCACGGCCATTGATGTTAGTCGGCCCCGCAACCGCACCCGCAGTTTATACGAACCGGACTATTTAGCCGAATACGAAGGACTAGGGACTTTTTACGATGTTGAACCCGTTCATCCACCTAAAATTGCCAAAGCGAAAAAAGGGTGGTTGTAAATAATGGATAATGGAGAATTAAAAGCCAATCCAGACAATGAATCGTTTCAGTGTTCTTGGTTGTTTGTAACTTTTGTTTCTGTTCCTTGTCAAGAGTTTTTCAGTGTGTTTACGGAATCTTTATAAAACGGCTTATACATTCTAGGGGACGGGGAATAGGGAACATTAATCAGTTAACCTTGGGTTCAGGGAGCAAGGTGTTATGAGTTTTTTTCCCTAATGAACCTTGGGTTAAACAGTGGCTAGGAGCTTAAACCCGTTAAAACGGGTTGAGAGAGCAAAGGGAGGCTAAAGCCTTAAAGTCTCATTCGTCCATCCGTTGGAAACGGATGGCTTTCTGACTGGTTTCGTGTCAGAAACCGGGTTTCTTATAGACAGGGTAAGTTAAACCCTTAACTGTGATACAGAAACCTGGTTTCTCGTTGGGGTGAAGATTTTGGGGTTTCAAAGACTTAACCTACAATTTTAGGGCGGTCAAGGCACGATGCTCTGCTAAACTGGCAGGTGTAAGTGTGACCGGGATAAACGAGAAGCGTGAAGTTTGCCTTTATTATTGACCCCATAGCCCAACTTAACCCCGTCCATGATAGTAGTGTGGCGATGATGGAAGCGGCCCAGGCGGCTGGCCATGAGGTGTGGATAACTGAGTTTCATCAGTTGACGGTGAAGAATGGTCAGGTGTGGGGGTTTTTGTTGCCTGTGACGCTGACTCCGGTGGAATTAGCGGGGGATCATTGGGTGGCAGTGGAAGACTGGTACAAGATGGGAGAGGGGAGTTTACAACCGTTGTCTAATATGGATGCGGTGTTGATGCGGAAAGACCCTCCGGTAACTATTCCCTATCTCTACACGACCCAAATTCTGGATTTAATTCCGGATTCTACTTTAGTGGTGAATGCTCCACGGGGGTTACAGGCCGCCAATGAGAAGTTATACGCGCTGAATTTTCCGTCGGTGATTCCTGAAACCATTGTGACGCAGGATAAGGCGGTGATTTTGGATTTTGTGGCCCAACGGGAGGCTGCGATTCTGAAACCGTTGGCGGGGAAAGGGGGAGAGGGGATATTATTTTTAGAGGAGCGCGATCGCAACCTCAATTCCCTCCTAGAAATCAGCACCCGCGACGCAGACACCCCCCTCATGCTCCAAGAATACCTCCCCGCGGCCAGCCAAGGCGACAAACGCATTATCCTCCTAGACGGTAAACCCATTGGCGCATTAAACCGCATCCCCACCGGAAAAGAATTCCGAGGTAACATGGCCGTCGGGGGACGAGTGGCCCAAACCGAAATCACCCCACGAGACCAAGAAATCTGCGCCACCGTCGCCCCCCAATTAAAAGCCGATGGCCTCTATTTCGTGGGATTAGATCTTATTGGCGACTACCTAACCGAAGTCAACGTCACCAGTCCCACCGGAATACGAGAAATAGACCTATTAAGCCAAGTCTCCTTGGGAAAAACCGTCATCGACTGGATCGCCCAACAAGTCTCATAACCTCCATTATCCTTGCATTCGCTAACCCCCTTTAAATCAAAGATTTTAGATGGGGACTAGGCGAAACGATTTGATTCAAGTGCTGAGAAGTACCACCATTCCTGTACTATTGTTCCGTTGATTGAATGTGGACTGATTCGCAAACAAAAGGAGGGTGTGTTTTTCTCTCCCACGCTGTCTGTTAAGAGGAAACACAAGAAATTCTATGAATATTACCAATAAAATTCATTTCCGTAACTTGAGGGGAGATATCCTAGGCGGGTTAACCGCCGCCGTGGTAGCCTTACCCATGGCCCTAGCCTTTGGTATTGCATCAGGAGCAGGGGCCGAGGCCGGTTTATGGGGGGCCATTTTAATCGGCTTTTTCGCCTCCCTATTTGGAGGTGCGCCCAGCCTCATTTCTGAACCCACCGGGCCGATGACGGTTATTATTACGGCAGTGATTGCAGAATTGACCGCTAATAATGGCACGGAGAATGGGTTAGCCATGGCCTTCACCGTCGTCATTCTCGCAGGATGCTTTCAAATTCTCTTTGGGGTGCTACGGTTAGGCCGGTATATCACCATGTTGCCCTATAACGTCATTTCCGGCTTTATGACCGGAATTGGGGTCATTCTCATCTTTTTACAAACCGCGCCGTTTTTGGGGCAAGAAACGCCAAAAGGAGGCGTTTTAGGGGTGGTTCAAAATCTCCCTAGTCTCATCGCCAATATAAACCCTTGGGAAACCTTCTTAGGGGTGATTACTTTAGCGATTCTATTCTTATATCCTCGCCGCTATAAGAAATTTGTGCCGCCTCAGTTGGTGGCCTTAATCATTGGTACATTGGTAGCGGTCTTTTTCTTAGGGGATGTTGACATTCGCACCATTGGCAGTATTGGCAAGATTACCCCAGGGTTGCCAGAGTTACAAATGCCCATGTTTCGTGCCGATGAGTTGCGGTTGATGTTCGTCAATGCCATGATCTTGGCCATGGTGGGATCAATTGACTGTTTGCTCACTTGTTTGGTGTCCGATGGGTTAACCCGTTATGAACACGACTCCAATAAAGAGTTAATTGGCCAAGGGGTTGCTAGTATTATTACAGGTCTCTTTGGCGGTATTCCTGGCTCTGGGGCAACTACCCCAACGGTGGTCAATATCCAAGCGGGAGGCCGCACGGCACTTTCTGGGTTGAGTCGCGCTTTTGTGCTGTTAATTATTGTCTTGTGGGCTGCTCCTTTAACAGAAGTTATCCCTTTGTCTGTGTTAGCGGGTATTGTATTAAATGTGGGCATTAATATTATTGATTGGGGCTTCTTGAAACGAGTCCACAAGATTTCCTGGAAGGCTGCGGGGATTGTTTACAGTGTGGTCTTGTTGACGGTATTTGTAGATTTAATGGTGGCAGTGGGCGTTGGGGTGTTTATTGCCAATATCTTGACCATTGATCGTTTGTCTCAATTGCAGTCTAATTCGGTGAAGGCCATTACGGATGCAGATGATCAGATTGTTTTAACTCCCGAAGAAAGTAAGCTGTTAGATGCTGCCCAAGGTCGGGTGTTATTATTCCATCTCAGTGGCCCAATGATTTTTGGAGTGGCAAAGGCGATCGCGCGGGAACATCGTGCCATTTCCCGCTATGATGTATTAATCGTAGATTTAAGTGAAGTCCCCATGTTAGGGGTAACGTCCTCCCTCTCCATTGAAAATGCCATTCAAGAAGCCCTAGATGGGGGAAGTGAGGTGATTATTGTAGGGGCAACCGGGAAAGTGAAAGGCCGCTTAGAAGATTTAGGCATTGCCGGATTAATTCCCGATCATCATTGGATGCAAGATCGGTTAATGGCGTTGCAAGAAGGAGTCAAAATTGCCCTTCCTGAAGATCAACAACCGTTAGAACAATCTCAATCTACAGTGTAGCTTAGTGTAGCCTTGGGTTAAAACCCAGGGCTAAGAGCGAAAACCCGTTAAAACGGGTTCAGGGGATAAATAAAGCCTACACCCCATTAAAATCAGTCGGCTTGAGCCGACTTTAGCTATTAGCCAAGGGTCAAACCCATTGGTTTCGCTTAAAACCGTCTCTCCGTGTCCTCTGCGTCTCTGTGGTAAAATCAAAAGCGAATTGCTTGGTTTAACCTGCCTCGAAAGTATGCAAAAGTATGCAAAATCAACTGCAACCGAAACCCTCACAGCACCTTACCATCGAACTAGAACAAGAAAATGATGGTCGCTGGATTGCCGAAATCCCGGAAATTTCAGGTGTTTTAGTCTATGGTCAGAATCAACAAGAGGCAATTGCTGCGATCCAAGCTCTAGCATTACGAGTCATCGCAGATAAACTAGAGCATGGGGAAATGACCTTGGGATTAAACAGTCTCACCTTTGTGAAACCCTAGAACCTGAATTCAATGAGTCAGTGGCCATCAACCAAAGCTAGAAAAGTTCTCGCAGCTTTAGAAAGAATAGGCTGGCAGGTGAAACGTCAAACCGGATCCCACAAAATTTTAGAACGAGAAGGCTGGGATGATTATGTATTTGCCTTCCGAGATAGTGAGGAAATAGGCTCTAAAATGCTTGCTCGCATAGCGAAAAAAACGGGTTTAACACCAGAGGATTTATAATTTTGTTGGGTGAGGCAGTTTCACAATTATCCCCCCAACCCCATTCAATTCAAAACGACTCCCTCTCAGTTTGCTTTTGCAAATAGCAGTGACAATGGGGTTTTTCGAGTAAAGAAGCCGCCAGTCGATTTAAAGCTACGGCGGCTAATAACCCCCCTCCAAAATGACTCTCACTGGTGACATAAGGCACAGATAACCCCATTAATCGCCGTTTGGCTGCCGGAGCATGGCTAAACCCAATAGGAAACCCAATAACTAAAGCCGGGCGGCCTGCTCCTGTTTCTATCCCTTTGCAGATTTCCAACAACACCGAAGGGGCATACCCCACAACCCAAATATTCCCCTCTAACTTGTCTCTGAGCCGTTGTTGCCAGTGGTTATCCTGCCAAAATTGTTGTTCGGCTTCGGTGACACTTTCAATATGGGGATCATCCATGAGTGAGTGACAGTGGCATCCTAAATGGGTGAGGCGCGTTTGGTCTAATGTTGTCACGACCGAGGGAACATCGCTAATGACCTGACAGCCTGCGCTCAGGGCTTCTCTGGCGGCTTTGATGGCATCGGGACTGAGGCGGGTAAAGGCGGCTAAACTCACGTCACCACAGGCTAACACCAGATGGGATACTATATCTACTTCAATTTCTGGCCGCTGCGATAAGTCCGGTAAAAGACGTTGTAAGGCTTCTTGAAAGTTCTCTGGATGGTCACAGACGGCGGCATCGAGTTTTTGCCAAAGCTCCTCACTCAAGGATTGGGCGGTTTGCGTTTCGACTTCTAAAAGCTGTAATTGGGCGAAGGCTTCCGCTTGTATGGACTGACAGGGATAGTCCCGTCCGAGTAACCCTTCTAGGGCGGTTGCGGTTTGTCGCCATTTGATTAATTGTTGTAAGACGGTCTGATATTGCTGTTGCAGTTGCTCTAGGAGGTCGCTGGACTGGGGTTGCGTGTCCAACATTTGTTTAATGTGGGTGAGTTGAAACCCCTGTTGTTTTAAGGCGACAATGCGCTGTAACCGTTGCACATCTGCGTCGGTGTAGAGGCGATAGTTACTGGGGGACCGGGTGGGTTGAGGAAGCAGACCAATTTGGTGATAATGACGCACCATGCGGGGGGTGATGCCGTTTCCCACTTTTTGGGTGAGTTCTTTAATGGTGAGCATGGGGGAAAATTAGGAGTTCCCTTGACTTTAACATTAATGTCAAAGTTTACCATAGGTGGGTTGATGTTCAGAGTTTGGCGGATGATAGCTTACTACGCCTTGGGTTGAAACCCAAGGCTAAGAGCTAAAACCCGTTAAAAACGGGTTGATAGACCAACACGGAAATTAAATTATTACTCTGTTTCAGGTGTCCTGACGTGGAGTTGCCTTGACTTTAACATTGATGTCAAAGTTTACCATAGGTGGGTTGATGTTCAGAGTTTGAAGGCTGATAGCTTACTACGCCTTGGGTTTTAACCCAAGGCTAAGAGCTAAAACCCGTTAAAAACGGGTTGATAGACCAACACGGAAATTAAATTATTACTCTGTTTCAGGTGTCCTGACGTGGAGTTGCCTTGACTTTAACATTGATGTCAAAGTTTACCATAGGCGGGTTGATGTTCAGAGTTTGGCGGATGATGAAGTTAACCCTGCCTCGTAAACTGCAAAATTGGTGTAAAACGTATCCTGATGCTTTAGCGGCTCTCCTGTGTGCTATTTTAACCCTGTTGGGCTGGTTAGCACTCTCTAGCGGTTGGCTGGGTGGGGGCATCTGGATGTTACTGGCAGCTTACATCATCGGGGGTTATGAACCCACTCGTGAGGGCGTGACAACGTTAAGCGAGGAACGGGAATTAGATGTGGATTTGCTGATGATTGTTGCAGCGTTAGGGGCAGCAATTCTCGGCTTTTGGCAACAGGACTATTATTTACTCGTAGATGGGGCAGTCTTAATCCTGATTTTTGCCAGTAGTGGTGCATTAGAAACCATCGCTCTCCATCGTACCGAACGGAATATCCGTAGTCTCATGCAGCTTACCCCGGATACAGCGAGAGTAGTACAACAGGGGCGAGAACAGATTCAGGCCACAGAGGAATTGCAAATCGGCGATCGCATCCTCGTTAAACCTGGCGAACTCTTCCCCACCGACGGCATCATTCACGAAGGATGCAGCACCATTAATCAAGCCCCCATTACCGGAGAATCCTTTCCCGTCGAAAAAGGAACAGGAGATGAAGTCTTTGCCGGAACAATCAACGGTCAAGGAGCATTAACCGTAGAACTCCACAAACCCCCCGAAAGTAGTTTAATTCAGCGCGTCATTCGCCTCGTTGAGCAAGCCCAAACCAACCAACCCCCCTCCCAACAGTTTCTAGAGCAATTTGAGCGCGGTTACGCCAAAATCGTCGTCCTCATGGGCCTTGGACTAGCCACCATCCCCCCACTCTGGTTAGGGTGGGATTGGGAAACCACCATTTATCGTGCCTTAATTTTCCTCGTCGTGGCCTCCCCCTGTGCGCTCATGGCCGCCATTATGCCCACCCTCCTCTCCGGCATTGCCAAAGGAGCGCGACAGGGGATTTTATTCAAAGATGGGGCCCAACTAGAGAGTATGGGTGATATCAGTGCCATCGCCTTTGATAAAACCGGAACACTCACCCTCGGCCAACTCAACGTTAGCACCATCATTCCCGCAGCCGGGTACAGCAAAACAGAAGTCCTACAAGTCGCTGCCTCCCTAGAAGACTACTCTGAGCATCCCTTAGCCCAAGCCATTCTACAAACCGCCCAAGCCGAAAATATCTCCCTACTCCCGGCCACGGGAGTCCAAGCGAAAGTCGGCCAAGGCATCACAGGTTATCTGCAAGAGCAACAAGTCACCCTTGGCAACCGCAAACATCTAGATAAATCTTGGGGTGAGCAACCTCGAACCCTGATTGCATCCCAAGACAGTCCTCAGCATAACAGTGGGGGAGGGTCTGTTATAACCCCTCTCAAACGAGACTCCAGCTTATCTACCCAAAGTCAGCACCTCGAAACCCAAGGTCAAACCGTCATCTGGGTAGCGCGAAAACAGCAAATACTGGGGCTTATAGCTGTCTCAGACCAAATCCGTCCCCAAGCCGCCCCCTTACTCGCTACCTTGAAACAAATGGGCATTAAAACCACCGTCATGTTAACCGGAGATAATGCAGCAACGGCTCAAACGGTAGCCCAAACCGTGGGTGTAGATGTTGTGTACTCCGACTTACTTCCCGAAGACAAAGTGCAGGTGGTGCAACAACTCCAGCAAAAATACTCAACCGTAGCCATGGTGGGAGACGGCATCAACGACGCACCCGCCCTCGCCCAAGCCAATTTAGGGATTACCATGGGAGGAGCAGGGAGTGATATGGCTTTAGAGACAGCCGATATTGTCTTGATGGCCAACCGTTTGGAGAAGTTACCCCAAGCTATTCGTATTGGACAAAAATCAAAACGCATTATCCGGCAAAATATTACGCTGGCTTTAGCGTCTGTGGTGTTATTAATTATTGCTAACTTTTTTGGCGAACTCACCTTACCCGCAGGGGTTTTAGGCCACGAAGGTTCTACTTTGTTGGTAACGCTTAATGGGTTAAGATTGCTCCGTTAAATATTCTTTGGTAATCTGCCTTGTTAAAACCTTGGGTTAAAACCCAAGGCTAATAGCTGAAACCCGTTGAAACGGGTTGAGAAAGGGAATAATATGCCTTGGGTTAAAACCCAAGGGGTATTTATATTAATCACTCAATTTTCCTAATTCTTGTACGTCTTCTGCGGTTAAACGCCACCCTAAAGCCCCGGCATTTTGTCGCGCTTGGTCGGCATTTTTGGCACCCGGAATGGGAATTACATTCCCTTGGCACATTAACCAATTTAAAGACACTTGTGCTGGGGTTTTCTGGTATTTTTCGCTTAATTCATCCAGTTTTTGTAATAAGGGGGACATTTTTTGTAAATTCTCCGCCTTAAATTGGGGTTTAAATTGCCTTGGCCCTTCGGGTTTACTGTATTTTTCGGGGCGAAATTTTCCGGTTAATAAGCCTTGGGCAAGGGGACTATAGGCTAAAATCGTGATGCCTAAATTTTGGGCAGTTTTTAAAACATCGTTGCGTTCAATATTACGATGAAGTAAGGAATATTGTACTTGGTTTACGGCTAAGGGGATATCTCGTTTGGCTAATAATTCATGGGCTTCTCGCATTTGATCGGCGGAATAATTACTGACACCAACGCTTTTAATGCGGCCTTGTTGCACTTCATCGGCTAACGCATCCATGAGGGTTTCTTGACTCATGAAAAAGGTAAACGGCCAGTGAACTTGGTATAGGGTGACGATGGGCAGTTGGAGGCGTTTTAAACTGGCGGTGACAGCTTCAGCAACGGCCTCTTTGGTAAACCGCCAAGGGAGGGGTCCGTATTTGGTGGCGATATCAATGGGTTGATCTCGATGTTGCTGCATAAATTGGCCGAGGAGGCTTTCGGAGATGCCGGGCCCGTAAACTTCTGCGGTGTCAAAAAAGGTGATTCCTGCGTCTAGGGCGGCTTCAAAGGCGGTTTTGACTTGTTCTTCGCCGTATTCTTTCCCATAGTTCCAGAATAAGCGATCGCCCCATGCCCAGGTCCCAATTCCCAAGGCAGTTACTTCTATATCGGTTTTACCCAGTTTGGCGGTTTCCATGTGTCCCTCTCCTTTACATTTATTTACATTTTAAGCTCAAAAAGGAGAGGGAGGGGGAATTAACTCCAGGCAAGATAGGGCAATTTCGCCGCCGTGGTTTGAATGTCTTGGGTATTATTCACCAGTTGGGCGCAACTATCCCATTTCCCACTAATAAACGACTGTTTGGCCCCTTCGTTCATTTGGACTGGGTATTTTGTCTCCCCGACTTGTAATTCTAGGTTTTCTAAGTCCAGATGGAGGGGGGTGTCGGGGTTTTGTTCGAGGGTGGTTTGGATTTGCGTCACAATGTCCGGGGAAGCGGTGACACAGGGAATGCCCAAGGCCACACAGTTACCAAAGAAGATTTCTGCGAAACTTTCACCGAGGATGGCCTGAATTCCCCAACGGGCAATGGCTTGGGGGGCGTGTTCTCTGGATGAACCACAACCGAAGTTACCGTTGACGACGAGGAGGTTGGCGTTTTGATACTGGGGTTGATCAAAGGGGTGTTGGCCGTTGCTAGAAGCGCGATCGTCAGTAAAGACGTTCTCTCCTAACCCGTCAAAGGTAACACAACGGAGAAAACGGGCGGGAATAATGCGATCGGTGTCGATGTCGTTTCCGCGTAAGGGAATTCCTGTACCAGAGATGGTTTTAACTTCGCTACTCATGAAAGAATTTTGAGAATGAGATGAAATTGTTAAGTATTCTTGATTGTCCCTCAAAGTGAGGTTTAATCACAATGGGGTCTCTTATGTTCTCATTTTTTGCAATTTTCGCGAAATGATGAGTTTTGGTTCTGAAGAAATGTATTCAACGGCAAATTAATAGACTCAAGAGGTCAATTATGAAACATTTATTTACAAAAACGATCACCCTGTTCGCCGTCACCCTTGCTACTCCCTTCATTTTGGCAACGGATGCTCCAGCTTTTACGATTACACAAAATAATGATTCCCAAGCGTTACTTGATGCGTTGTTGGGGGATACGAGTGGATTAAGTAATTTTGAGGTTTCGACCACAGGTTATGCCGATGGGTTTGGTTTGTTTAGTGATGATCCCTTTTCGCTAAATTCTGGGGTAGTGTTAAGTACCGGAAAAGCGACAGATTTAGTGGGTGTTAATCAACAAGATGATTATAAGTGGCCTAACTACGAGACTGACTTAAATACCCAGTTTGATAGTAGCTGGAGTGGGACTGGGGAGTATGATGTCGCTACTTTAGAACTTCGTTTTGATGCTGATGATACGGCAGACAAGCTCTTTTTTGAATATGTTTTTGGTTCTGAGGAGTTTGTGGAGTATGGAGGCAGCGCGTACAATGACTCCTTTGAGTTATTGTTGAATGGGAAAAATTTAGCCTTGTTAGACGATGGTCAGGAAGTGACGATTAATAATTTAGTTCCGGATGAGTTTGGGCCGTATCATTCCAATTATATTGATAATCCGGTTGGGTCGAGTGTGAATACCAAGTTAGATGGATACACTACGGTTTTAGGGTTTGAAGGTTTGTTAAATCAAAATGCTAGTAATACCCTAAGCATTCGGGTTAAAGATATCAGCGATGCTCGGCTAGATTCTGCGGTGTTTGTGAAAGGGAATTCTTTGGGGTCGAAAAATCCGAAAGATGTACCTGAACCGACGGCGGTTTTAGGTTTACTGGTGTTAGGGGGGTTAGGAATGAACCAATTGCGGTCTAAATCGCAATAATATCAATACGCCTTGGGTTTCAACCCAAGGCTAAGAGCTAAAACCCGTTGAAAACGGGTTGAGAATATAATAAACATCTTTTAAAATCTGGTGATTCTGTTATTAAATAGGAAATAAATTTAAATACGCCTTGGGTTTCAACCCAAGGCTAAGAGCTAAAACCCGTTGAAAACGGGTTGAGAATATAATAAATATCTTTAAAAT
>NZ_JAQMSD010000014.1 GCF_028330525.1 Spirulina sp. CS-785/01 | reverse complement strand
CCCATCTCCCGACACTCCCCCAAATCCGGGAATTCCTTCGTGTTTGTCCCCTAATCCCGATACGATAAATAGAGTTAACTGGCAATGGTACACGAAGAAAGGTCTATGACATTGGCAAGAACCCCCCTCTTTGAGGAAATTCAGGCTCAAAATGCACGGTTTACTGATTTTGCGGGCTGGGAGATGCCTGTGCAGTTTACTGGGTTAAAGCAGGAACATGAGGCCGTGAGAACTCAGGTTGGTTTGTTTGATATCTCCCACATGGGCAAGTTTACCTTTAAGGGAAAACAGGTGCTGGAGTACCTACAAACCCTTGTTCCCTCGAATTTGAAGCGGTTACAACCTGGGCAAGCCCAATATACTGTCTTGCTCAATGCCCAAGGTGGAATTATTGATGATTTGATTATTTATTATCAAGGTGAGGAAAAGACGGGTGAACAGCATGGGGTGATTATTGTTAATGCGGCCACGCGATCGCGGGATAAGGCTTGGTTTTTGGCGAATTTAGAAGATGCTCCGGTGGATTTACGGGATGTATCCCGCGATCGCGTATTACTAGCCCTCCAAGGCCCCCAAGCCGCAGTAACACTACAGCCCTATCTAGAAGCCGATTTAAGCGGTCTTTTGGCCTTTGAACATATCACAACCCCTTTAATGGGTGAACCTGCCTTTATTTCCCGCACTGGGTACACTGGAGAAGATGGCTTTGAGATCATGGTGTCGCCGGAAGTGGGGAAACAATTATGGCGATCCTTTTTAGAGTCAGGAGTGACTCCTTGTGGGTTAGGGGCTAGAAATACCCTGCGGTTGGAAGCCGCTTTAGCTCTGTATGGCCAAGATTTAGACAACACCACCTCCCCCATTGAAGCGGGATTAAGTTGGTTAGTCCATCTTGACGAAAAAGGGACATTTATGGGTCGAGAGGTGATTGAAACTCAAAAAAGTAAAGGCATTTCCCGTAAGTTGGTAGGAATCACCATGGAAGGCCGTCATATTGCCCGACATGGCTATCCGGTATTGTATGAAGGGGAAAAAGTCGGCGAAATCACCAGTGGGACGAAATCCCCCACGTTAGGTACAGCTATTGCATTGGCCTATGTGTCCAAACCCCTGGCTAAAGTGGGACAAACCCTAGAAGTGGAAATTCGCGGCAAAGCGCATCCAGCAACGGTGGTTAAAAAGCCCTTTTACCGTTCCCCCCAAGGTGCGCCTAAGTCTTAAAATGACACAATTTTAATGAGGGAAGTTAGTAAAAACTCAGTTTGAGTTAACTTTAGTAACAACCCTCAACCTCCGCCACAATTTGTGGTAGTTTAGTCAGTGAAATTAAGGAAAATCTGTTGATTTTTTGGGGAGTTAGCAACAGAAAAACCCCGTTCATAGTAATGGGGCTACGGGTTGAGACTCTCCGGTCAAAGCAGCAAAGAACCATCACCGCTTCATTTTGAGTAGGTGGAAGGAAGGGCAAAATCAGAGTTTTTATCTCTGAATTGCCTGATCCTTTCCTGCAAGCTCATCGGTTTAAGGGCTGCTTTTGGTGTGAAACCGTCCAAAATTATAGTAAGTCCTGCGATAAGTATTAAGTTTGTTTTCATTCCCTTGTATTTCTCCTAATAGGTCACTATAGTGATAATTGAAGCTAAAGAAACAGCTTCCCTGGCAGATGAAACAGTCAGCTAACTTAAACGGTTACTTGTGATTGGCAATCAAGCTAATTTGCAGTCAACCGGACACACAAACAAGTTAAACGTAAAAAGTGAGGTAAAACACGCTGTTAACTCCATATCTGTCTCGTCAACAAAACAAAGACAATCACTCAAGAGAAAGTCTTTATTTCCTCAAATTTAATGGTTTTCAGGGAGCAATGCTTCTTGGCCGTTAACCTAGTGCAACTTCAACAAATCTTATGAATGAGGGAGCAAGGGAACTGGGTTAAAGGGTTAGAAACAACTCCAGATAGGATTAAGGTAAGAGAGGAAAAACAGGCAAGTCTAACCGAGTGGTTGTCTTTGTTTTTGGGGTTTAAGCTAACCGTAAAACAGGTTAATTGTTAAGTTTGTTTTCAACCCCTTGTTTTTCCCCAGAGAACTATTTATAGTAATAATTGAAGCTAAAGAAAGAGCTTCCCTGGCAGATGAAACAGTCAGCTAACTTAAACGGTTACTTGTGATTGGCATTCAAGCTAATTTGTAGTCAACCGGACACACAGACAAGTTAAACATAAACTAAACGTAAAAAGTGAGGTAAAACGCGCTGTTAACTCCATATCTGTCTCGTCAACAAAACAAAGACAATCACTCAAAAGAAAGTCTTTATTTCCTCAAATTAAATGGTTTTCAGGGAGCAATGCTTCTTGGCCGTTAACTCAGTGCAACTCCAATCAATCTCATAGATGAGGGAGCAAGGGAACTCAGTTAATGGGTTAGAAATAACTCCAGATAGAATTAAGATAAGAGAGGAAAAACAGGCAAGTCTAACCGAGTGGTTGTCTTTGTTTTTGGTGGTTTAAGCTAACCGTAAAATGGGTTAATTGTTAAGTTTGTTTTCAACCCCTTGTTTTTCCCTAGAGAACTATTTATAGTAGTAATTGAAGCTAAAGAAAGAGCTTCCCTGGCAGATGAAACAGTCAGCTAACTTAAACCAGCTAACTTAAACGGTTACTGCTGATTTGCAGTCAAGCTAATTTGCAGTCAACCGGACACGCAAACAAGTTAAACACAAACCAGTTAAACGTAAAAAGTGAGGTAAAACGCGCTGTTAATTCCATATCTGTCTCGTCAACAAAACAAAGACGGTAACTCAGAAGAAAGTCTTTATTTCCTCAAATTGTCTAACCTGGAAGCAATGCTTCTAACCCTTTAACTCAGTGCAACTCCAATAAGTCTTATAGATGAGGGAGCAAGGGAACTCGGTTAAAGCGATAGAACTACCTTCAGATAGAATTAAGTGAAAAGAGGGAAAACAGGCAAGTCTAACCGAGTTACTGTCTTTGTGTTTGGGTCAATCCCCGCATTCAATTATTAATTATTAGGATTGAATCAAGCAATACTCCCTCGCTTCCGAGTTTCTTTGTAGGATGTGCCGATATTGCGGAGTCCTACTTTCATCATTTCTTGTTCTAGTAAAGCAAAAAAACGGCTGCGATCGCTGCCTCGAACCACTGCCTGATTATGAGACTCCGCCAACGCCACCGGATAGCCAAACCCCTTATGTACTTGGGCTAACATAATACTGAGGGCATGATTTAATAACGTTTCATCCTCCATCACCCAGCGAGGGACATCAATCCGCGCAATTTCCGCCCCCACATGGACATAACAGAAATAGACTTGCATCTCCTCCGGGTAGAGGTCGAGAATTTTCGCCCCACTTTTCCAAAAGCCACTCCGTTGGCCCGGTTGTAATAAATTCGCCCACAAAGTCGCATCCCGGAGAGGATCAATAACTTGACAAGGAAGACGGAGAGACCGACGCATTTGTTCAGGGTTAGCGTTTTCGCCCTCTCCTCGACAATGGGTGAGACAGTCGGGATTTTCGTATTTACAGGCCGGGAAGCGTAAGAAGTTGCTGGCCTCGGTATTGCGAGAGGCACTTAAATAGCCCATAAAGGGGACATTGGCCTCGCGCATTTGCGCCCAGGCTTCTAACATGGGGGGTAACAAGCGATCGCGGGCCTCCCTCGGAATGCCCTCCAAAAACCAATAGGTCAGTGACCCATCCACCATGGCCAAATTCGGGTCAAAATGGGCCCCTGGGGGGTTCACCCAACGACAAGCTAATTCGGCCAGGGTAGAGACTTCAGAAACCGTCCGACAATGCCCCATCCATTCCTCCGTCCGAATCCCCCATTGGCGGGACACATAGAGGTCTTCGGGTTTATAAAAGACTTCTGGGACACTATCTAGGAGGGGGTGTAAACTTTGCCCATAATGAAGCATCACGCGGCCAACATTGATCAGATAACAATAGGCAATTTGGTGATGGGAGGGGGCAATTTGGGACCCATCGGTGGCGAAAACCGTATGGTTGGGGGGTGGGGGTTGGAGATCAATACAGGTGTCGATGGGTTCAACGGGGGTTGCGGCGGAGAAAAGGATGCGATCGCGCCATTTTTCCTGTTGGGCCACATACTCCGCTTGTTTCCCCTGAATCTCGGCCATTAATCCTTGGGCTTTTTGGAGACGTTTTTGCCCCGCCTTCGCCTCCTGTTGTAAATGGGTACTCATACCAGGCAGTTGTCCCGCTAGTTTCGTAAGATCAAGCATTTTAATTGGGTAATCGGTAATTGTTTATTGCTAATTGCTAATTGTTTATTGTTTATTGTTTTTCGTGAAGAAGCGGATTAACTTACGGATTGCTAAAACTAGGATAAAAGTTACCACCACAGCGGCCAAAACAGGGACAAACAAGGCCAAAAACGTTAACACCACCGCACTTAACGCTTCTATCGTCGAGACAATGGGATTGCCGAACCCCCCAGTCATACCCGTTGATGCGAGTCGGGTGACACTGGTAAACCCTTCCACAGTTCCGGCCACACCTCCTCCTGCTATAGCTGCGATCGTCCATTGTAAAACCGGATCAACCTCTCCCAAAGCTGACGCAGAAATCGCCGTCCCAATGGCAATGGCCGTGGGAATTTCAATCGTATCCAATAAATTATCCACCCCAGGCAAATAATAAGCGAGAATCTCCACCCCAGTCGCAATGGCAAAAGTAATGAGTGCCACTGGACTCTCCATCCAAGCAAACTCCGACGCTAATTCTAAATCCCCATACAATGCCGCACCACTCATAATCAAAGGAGGAATAAAAATCCGAAACCCACAAGCAGCACTCAGCGTAACCCCCAGACAAAGCGCGATTAACAATTCCATAGCATTCGCGGTTCATCCCACCGCCCCAACAACCTTTTTTCAATTTTAAAAGGACTTGACAGGAACTAAAATAAGGCCATAGCAAAAATAAATAATTTGTAATCAATCAAATTTCTAGCATAATATTTTCCTCCGGGATAACGAAATGGTGAATTGGTCAGTTTTCTAACTTTTTTCGACATTCTAGAATTCAATGAGCGTTGTCTTCGGTACTCTTAAATGTATTAATATTGTGAGCCTAAGTCAATCTCACAAAACGTTATAGGGTGTCGGTTGAGTAGAGAATGAGCGTTTTTCCACCGACTCGCCTTAATACTAGCTGCTGTTGGGTTACGCTTCGCTTCACCCAACCTACATTGTTAAACTTTTCACAGGTTTAAACTATTCGCCTTGGGTTTCAACCCAAACCCTAATTATCCATAAAAAAAAGGGAGCAATTGCTCCCCTTGTTTTATAAACTAGCGAGATGAGTCTTATTTATCCGACTCAGAGAACTCAGCATCGATGACATCATCGCCACCACCGCTACTCGAAGCACCAGCTTGGTCACTAGAACCACCTGCGGACTCACCGCCAGGGGCTGCACCTTCAGCACCTTCAGCACCTTCAGCACCCTCAGCACCTTGATAGACACTGCTACCGATGCTGTAGAGGACTTGTTGCAGTTCGGGCATGACGCTTTGAATTTTCTCGTCGTCTTCCTGTTGAACCGCTTCTCGTAAGTCTTTGATCAAACCTTCTGCTTTGGTTTTCTCATCGGCAGGGACTTTATCGCCCAAGTCGTTAAGCTGCTTCTCGGCTTGATACACCAAAGAGTCGGCTTGGTTCTTGCGGTCGATTTTCTCCCGGCGTTCTTGGTCCGTACTGGCGTTTTGTTCCGCTTCTTGCACCATGCGTTCCACTTCGTCTTGGGGCAACGTAGAAGCCCCGGTAATGCTGATGGACTGTTCTTTTCCTGTGCCTTTGTCCTTCGCAGTAACGTTTAAGATACCGTTTGCGTCAATATCAAAAGTTACTTCAATTTGCGGCACACCCCGTGCGGCGGGAGGAATACCATCTAAGCGGAATGTCCCCAGACTCTTGTTATCTTTGGCCATTTCCCGTTCCCCTTGCAGGACGTGGATTTCTACATTGGTTTGGCCATCGACTGCGGTGGAGAACACCTCAGATTTTTTGGTGGGAATAGTGGTGTTGCGGGGGATAATTTTTGTCATCACACCGCCCAAGGTTTCCACACCGAGAGACAGAGGGGTTACGTCAAGGAGGAGAATATCTTTCACTTCTCCGGCCAAGACACCCGCTTGAATGGCTGCACCCACAGCCACCACTTCGTCCGGGTTAACAGTTTGGTTGGGGTCTTTCCCTAGGAGACCTTTCACCATTTCTTTCACCGCCGGGATACGAGTGGACCCCCCAACGAGAACCATTTCACTCACGCCAGATTTATCAATTTTGGCATCTTTGAGGGCTTGTTCCACGGGGATGCGTAAACGGTCGATTAAGTCGCCGCAGAGTTCCTCAAATTTTGCCCGGGTGAGGGTGGTGTCGAGGTGTTTGGGCCCGTCTTGAGTGGCGGTAATGAAGGGGAGGTTAACTTCCGACTGGGTGACGCTAGAAAGCTCAATTTTGGCTTTCTCGGCGGCTTCGGTGAGACGTTGTAAGGCTTGTTTGTCTTGCCGTAAGTCAATGCCTTCGGTGTTTTTGAATTCACTGGCGAGGAAGTCCACAATTTTCTTGTCGAAGTCATCCCCCCCTAAGTGGGTGTCCCCAGAGGTGGCGAGGACTTCAAAGACTCCATCGCCGACTTCTAAGATAGATACGTCAAATGTACCGCCCCCTAAGTCAAAGACGAGGATAGTTTCATTACTTTTCTTGTCTAACCCGTAAGCGAGGGAAGCGGCAGTCGGTTCGTTAATAATCCGTAAAACTTCTACCCCGGCAATTTTCCCTGCGTCTTTGGTGGCTTGACGCTGAGAGTCATTAAAGTAGGCGGGTACGGTAATTACGGCTTGTGTAACGGTTTCACCAAGGTATTGGCTGGCATCTTCGATGAGTTTGCGCAGCACTTGGGCCGAAATTTCTTCCGGGGCAAATTGTTTTTCGAGGGCGGGGCATTCTAATTTGACATTGCCATTGTTGTCCCGGCCCACTTGGTAAGAGACTTCTGTGGCTTCGTTGGTGACTTCTCCGTGTTTCCGTCCGATGAAGCGTTTTACGGAGTAGAAGGTGTTGCCGGGGTTCATGACGGCCTGGCGTTTGGCGATTTGACCGACGAGGCGATCGCCATTTTTAGCATAGGCGACTACTGAGGGAGTCGTTCTAAATCCTTCCGCATTGGCGATAACGGTAGGTTTCCCCCCTTCCATTACCGCGACACAAGAGTTGGTTGTTCCGAGGTCTATTCCGACGACTTTTGGCATTTTAAAATATACTCCAAGCTAACGACATACACTGCTAACTACGCATAAAGGCATCTGAGTTACAGTGAACCCGTTGGGTTTAAGGGCTACAATTAGGTAGTTTTCGTCTTTCAACCTCTATAGTGACCGCGATCGCGCTTTCTCTGTAAGTGGTGTTTCCCGAACCTTTTGGGGTTGGGTGATGGGGAGTTGATAGTTGATAGGGGAGATGGGGAAGGTAGGGGAGATGGGGAAGATAGGGGAGTAACAACTGGTTACTGTTTACTGTTTACTGATTACTGTTTCCTAATGACCGACTTAGTATTACATTGGCATCGTCGAGATTTGCGCTTTTCTGACCATTTGGGGATTAAGGCCGCTTCCGAATACAGTCCCAAAGTAGTGGGAGTGTTTTGTTTTGATCCTGCATTATTACAAGGGGATGACGTGGCCGCCGTGCGAGTGGCCTATCTGTTGGGGTGTTTAGAGGCATTGCAACAACAATATGAACAAGCCGGAAGTCAACTCATCTTCCTCCACGGAACACCCCAAGATGCAATTCCCAAACTAGCTACGCAACTCAAGGCGAAAACCGTGTTTTGGTCTTTGGATGTTGAACCCTATAGCCAACACCGAGATGCTGACATTCACCAGCAGTTAGAGGCCGCAGGGGTTAAAGTCTCTTGTCAGTGGGATCAATTACTGCACCCTCCTGGGGACGTTCTCACGAAATCAGAAGCCCCCTACAAGGTTTATACTCCTTTTTGGCGCAATTGGAGTCAACAGGAAAAGGCCACTCCGGTTAAGACTCCCTCCCAGTTAGAAGGGTTAAATGCTGAAGAAACAGCAGTATTACAGGAACTTGAAACGATTTCACTGCCCACTTTACAGGGGTTGGGGTTTGCTTGGGAGAATGGCTTTATTCTTGAACCGGGGGAAGAAGCGGCACAAGATCGGTTAGAGGAGTTTTGCGATCGCCTGATTTACCACTATGACGAAAACCGCAATTTTCCCGCCTTAGACGGCACATCCCGGCTGAGTCCTGCCTTAAAATTTGGGGCCATTAGCATTCGCACCGTTTGGCAAGCCACCCAACTCGCCCTAGATAATACCCGCAGTGACGAAGCCAGACACCACATTCAAACCTGGCAACAGGAACTCGCCTGGCGAGAATTCTATCAACACGCCCTCTATTTCTTCCCCAAACTCGCCCAGGGTCCCTACAGAGACACTTTTGACCACTTCCCTTGGGAAAACAACCTACAGCACTTTCAAGCCTGGTGTGAGGGCAAAACAGGCTATCCTATCGTAGATGCCGCCATGCGCCAACTCAACGAAACAGGCTGGATGCACAACCGATGTCGGATGATTGTGGCCAGTTTCCTCACCAAAGACTTAATTATTGATTGGCGATGGGGGGAACAATACTTCATGCAGCATCTCATTGATGGGGACTTAGCCGCCAATAACGGAGGCTGGCAATGGAGTGCCTCTAGTGGCATGGACCCCAAACCCCTCCGCATCTTCAACCCGGCCAGTCAAGCGAAAAAGTATGACCCAGAGGGGGAATATATCCGCCAATGGTTGCCAGAACTACGTTCTGTAGATAGCGAATATCTAGTCACAGGAGAAATTCCCCCCCTAGAGCGAGAGGCTTACGGGTATCCCCAACCCATTGTTGATCACAAACAACAGCAACGGCAGTTTAAGCAATTGTATCAAGAAGCGAAGGGGTAATGGGTAATGGGTAATCGATAATAGATAATTTTAGGTTATAAAAAAACTTTTTCTGGTTTAATATTTCTATTAAAAGCCAAAATTTACAAAAATTAACCGAAAAAATCGCGCTGATCCGGGTAACGCAGTGGCAAGGGTTTGAGGCAGAAATTTGACAAAAAAGGGGACTTGACAGAAAATTATACTCCGAAGGAGCTATTTTATAACTAAAACACTTTCAAGCTACCTTCAACCCCCATTACTCCGTTACTCCCGTCATTTAACCCCTATAATTTCCGGAATTTCGTGTACGAATTTTCGCCTTTTTTTAAGCGATACATTTGACAAAATCCCCAAAATATGCAATAAAATCCACCCCCCAACTAGACCCTAACTACTATACCAGTTTATGGATTCATAGGGAGATGGGGAGATGGGGAGATGGGGGAGATAGAGGAGTAACAACTGTTTACTGATTACTGTTTACTGATTACTGTTTACTCTCGGTGAAACTAAAAATCGCTGAAAATTGGCTAAAAGCCTTGCTGTGATTAGTTTCTGACCTTCTTTTTAGGTTAACTTCCTCCTTATTCCAACATCTGCCCTCTGCCTTCTTTTTAGGTTAACTTCCTCCTTATTCCAACATCTGCCCTCTGCCCTCTGCCTCCTGCCTTCGGATGCTGGTAACAGTTTACTGATTACTGTTCCCTGTTCCCTTGCCTTACAAGCGAATAAACACTTTTTCAGCCCTAATTACCCATTACCCATTCCCCAAAACAACATTATTAAAAAAGACTTAAAAATCACCCAAAAATGACTCAAATCAAAGGGGAGCGATAAGATGGCAAATAGAAAGGCATCATTGAGCGTCCATCTATTAAGGAAATATAAAGACTTACTATGGTATTACCCACAACAAACTACGAAGAATTAGAAGGCTTAATTGAGCGAGTGCAAGCCGCCCAAAAAGAACTCGCCACCTATAGCCAAGAAACAATCGATCATATCTTTAAAAAAGCGGCCTTAGCAGCCAATGCCGCTCGTATTCCCCTCGCCAAGATGGCCGCAGAAGAAACCGGAATGGGAGTCACCGAAGACAAAGTGATCAAAAATCACTTTGCCTCAGAAATCATTTACAACAAATACAAAACCGAAAAAACCTGCGGGGTCATTGAACAAGATAACACCTTTGGCATTCAAAAAATAGCCGAACCCGTAGGAGTCTTAGCCGGAATTGTTCCCACCACCAACCCCACCTCAACCGCCATTTTTAAAGCCTTAATTAGCTTAAAAACGCGCAACGGAATTATCTTTTCTCCCCACCCTAGAGCCACCCAATGCACCATCGAAGCCGCGAAAGTCGTGCTAAATGCCGCAGTAGAAGCAGGTGCGCCACCAGACATTATTGGCTGGATTGACACCCCCACCGTCCCCCTGTCCCAAGCCTTAATGCAGCACTCAGCCATTAAACTCATCCTCGCCACCGGAGGCCCCGGCATGGTGCGGGCGGCCTATTCTTCGGGACATCCCTCCTTGGGCGTAGGGGCAGGGAATACCCCCGCCTTAATCGACCAAACCGCCCATATTAAAATGGCCGTCTCGTCCATTATTCTCAGTAAAACCTTTGACAATGGCATGATCTGCGCCAGTGAACAGTCCGTAGTCGTTGAGAATGATGTGTATGAGGACACTAAAGCAGAATTCCAAGAACGGGGTGCGTATTTCCTCAGTCCCGACGAAGTGCAGAAAATGCGCGACCTCCTATTAGTCAACGGTCGCATTAACCCCGAAATCGTGGGGCAACCCATCGCAAAAATTGCCTCCCTCATTGGCATTGACTTACCCCCAGACACCCGCCTCATTATCGGGGAAGTGGAAGACATCAGCCCAGATGAACCCTTCGCCTACGAAAAACTCTCCCCCATCTTGGCCATGTATCACGCCCAAAACTACAGCGAAGGGGTTGAAAAAGCCGCTAAACTGGTAGAATTTGCAGGCCGGGGCCACACCGCCGCACTGTACACCAACCCTAATAATAGTGAGCATATCCGCCAATTCCAAAACCGGGTACAGGCCGCACGGGTATTAGTCAATACCCCCTCCTCCCAAGGGGCCATTGGCGACTTGTACAACTTCCGTCTTGATCCCTCCCTCACCTTGGGATGTGGAACTTGGGGAGGCAACTCCATCTCCGAAAACGTTGAACCCCGTCACCTCTTGAACATCAAAACCGTGGCCGAACGACGGGAAAATATGCTCTGGTTCAGAGTTCCCCCGAAAATTTACTTCAAATACGGCGCACTTCCGGTAGCTTTAAAAGAACTAGCCGGGAAAGAACGGGCCTTCATCGTCACCGACAAACCCCTCTATGACCTAGGGATGACCAACTCAGTCGAAGAAGTCCTCGAAGAAATGGGGCTAAAATCCCAAATCTTCTACGATGTAGAACCTGATCCCTCCTTGGATACCGTGCAACGGGGACTCACCATGATGAACCGCTTTAACCCGGATGTCATTATTGCCTTGGGTGGGGGTTCACCGATGGACGCGGCTAAAATTATGTGGCTGATGTACGAACACCCGGATATTGAGTTTGAAGGGTTAGCTATGCGGTTTATGGATATCCGCAAACGGGTGTATGATTTACCCTCATTAGGGGATAAAGCGATGATGGTGGCCATTCCCACCACATCGGGGACCGGTTCAGAAGTTACCCCTTTTGCCGTGGTCACGGACCGCCGTAATGATATTAAATACCCTCTGGCGGACTATGCGTTAACGCCGAATATGGCCATTGTGGACCCGCAATTTATCCTCAATATGCCCCGTTCTCTCACTGCTTTTGGGGGAATTGACGCATTAACCCACGCTTTAGAGGCGTATGTCTCGGTATTAGCCTCAGAATATACCAATGGGTTAGCCCTAGAAGCCATTCGTCTGCTGTTTAAATATCTGCCTCGTTCCTATGATAAGGGGGCTGATGATCCTAAAGCGCGAGAAAAAGTCCATTATGCGGCCACCATGGCCGGGATGGCCTTTGCCAATGGCTTTTTAGGGATCTGTCACTCCATGGCCCACCAATTAGGGGCAGTATTCCACGTTCCCCATGGTTTGGCCAATGCAGAAATGATTTCCCATGTCATTCGCTATAACGCGACGGATGTTCCCTTTAAACAAGCGACCTTCTCCCAATATAAGTATCCCAATGCCAAATGGCGATATTCCCGCATTGCGGACTATCTCAACTTAGGGGGAGAGAATGAAGATGAAAAAGTCGATCGCTTGATTGCTGCGGTAGAGGAATTAAAACGACAGGTCAATATTCCCCCGACGCTGAAAGACTGCATTAAGGAGGACTATCAGACCTTTATTACCAAGTTAGATTCGCTCTCAGATCAAGCCTTTGATGACCAGTGTACCGTGTCTAATCCCCGTTATCCCTTAATTCGAGACTTGCGACAATTAATTCTCGATGCCTATGAAGGGAAACCCGTGGTAGATCAGTCGGTGACGGTGAACATTCATAGTAATGGCCATAGTCACAAACCCGGACATCCTCCACTGACTGAGGTAGTAATGTCTTAGGTTTTTGAACCTGAAATGTCCTATGGGTGGGCATTGCCCACCCAGCCCTGTCAAGGTGGGTAACGAGATATGGCGGTTTGGAGTCGCCCTCACCCCCCAACCCCCTCTCCCAACCTTGGGAGAGGGGGAGAAAATGTCTCTCACAAGTGTCTGAAACAACGGTG
>NZ_JAQMSD010000255.1 GCF_028330525.1 Spirulina sp. CS-785/01 | reverse complement strand
TCTATGCCAAGAGATCTGTGTTCAGGTATTTTGATTAAAAAAGTGGGGTTGGGCATCGCCTCACTCAAAAACGCGAAGTCTCGTTCCAGGGATGGAGAAGCCCACGCTCTAATCTCCGATTGAGCGTGGGAGTATGTCACAAATCATAGAACAATTTACCGTTGTTTCAGTTGATTATAGTTGATTTTAGGTTGGGTGAAGCCCAGCGTAACCGAACACCCCCAACCCCCTCTCCCAACCTTGGGAGAGGGGGAGAAAGTTTTGTAAAGTGGGCATTGCCCACCCAGAGTGCGTTTCATGAGTTTTCCGGGTCTTTCAATACCGGATACCGTAAGCTATTTAATCCTGAATATAGTCAGACTCGGACAGTAACGCCATTTCAGCCCTCACAAACTCTCGCCCTAAATATAAAGCGTGTTCTAATCTTGTTAAGGGACAAGGCTGAGTTTCTTCTGTAATTTTCATGCCAATTTCTTTCGCCGTTCTGCCCGTAAAAGTCGCCGTTGGAACTCGTTTTGCTTTCCCTTTAATAATCGGTTCTCCTGTTTCTGGGTCAACCGCTAACCCCTTCTCATTAATGGTATTGCTGTAATGATCTGCACAAATTAAACCCCGATCGCGGTCTAAATAAATAATAAAATATCCTTCTGGATCAAGTTCAATAAAGCGTTTCGACAATTTATCGTCGATTTGTTTTAAGTCTTGTTGAGTTAATTTGAGCATTTCCACGTCTATCAGTTAATCCCGATTGCAAAGATTTTCAAATCAATCTAGCATTATAACAGCTTATTTTTCTTTTTAAAATTAAGGTCAAAAAACACAAGAAAGCGACAGTTTAGCGTTCTCTGAGCTATTGTGCAACCCCCCTGCGCTAAAATTCCCCCCCAAGACTTATATTTTTCTACATTTAGTGTAAAAATTGTATCGTTTTCAAATTTGACCACTAGATATAGAATAGAGTAGATTAGGATTTACTCACCGCTTCATATTTTAACAACTTTAATTGGGCTTTTGCTCTATTAAAGAAAATTACTCTATGTATAGTGTTTTACAGCTTAAATTATTGAAATACGACTCTACCAATAGTGTGTTAATTACGCTACACTAGAAGCCTAGTTCATAGACAACTCTGATACGATGCAATTCCAAGGCACGTTTTCTTCACAAAGCACCAGTACAAGTCGTACTCATCCCCGTCCTAAGACCAATTCTCTCTTAGGACAAACAGGAGGGCAGTCCGTCAGTTCCCTTCCAGAACGCCCCGATATTCGCGTTGTTAAGCGAGATGGCACTTTAACCCCCTTGGATGTCTCCAAGATTCGTAAAGTGGCTGAATGGGCGTGTCAGGGGTTAGAGGTTAACTTAATTGCCCTAGAGGCCGGCTTAAAGACTCGTCTGAGGGAGGGTGTCACCACGCGAGAAATTCAGGATAACCTCATCCACTGTGCTTTAGAGATGTGTAGTCCTGATGAACCGGACTGGCGATATGTAGCAGGCCGCCTCCATATCTGGAGTTTGTGGAAAGATACCCTAGTCCGTCGGGGGTATCAATACGGGGATTATGCCAGAACCGTTAACGAAAAAGTTTGCGCTAACCAGTATGATGCCAAAATTTTAATCTACTCCCCCGACGAACTCCAAGAGGCCGGCAGTTGGATTAATTCCGACTGGGACACCGATTATGATTATGCTGGGGCCGTACTATTCAGCAAACGGTATCTTCTCCCCAACGAACTCCCCCAAGAGGCATTTTTAACCTGTGCTTTATTATTAGCGTCGGTCGAAAAACCCCACAACCGCCTCAAAGTGGCGCGACAATTTTATGAGGCCATTGCCCAACGGAAAATTTCTCTGGCCACCCCAATTTTAGCCAATCTCCGTGTGCCTAGAGGGTCTTTAGCCTCCTGCTTCATCACCACCATGGAGGACAACCTGGAGTCGATTTTCGGGGAAATCACCAACACAGCCCGCATTTCCAAGAATGGGGGGGGAGTCGGTGTTAATGTCTCCCAAATTCGCGCTACGGGGTCTTGGGTGATGAATAAACCCAATGCGTCAGGAGGTGTAATTCCTTGGATTAAGTTATTAAATGATACCGCGATCGCAGTTAATCAGGGTTAAAAAAGTTAGCCCCTTCTGTTAGTAATAACAGTTGTAACACTCCTCTAATTGCTGGAAAATCTCATATTAATCCTACTCAAATAGACCCAGCCCACAATATGAGATAATCAGCAGCCAAGCGGGGTAATGATGGAAACAAACAGCAAGCGTATAAAGTTCAATTAACGTTAACTATAGTCATAAGTGACAATTTCTGTGTCTGGAAATTGAAGATTTAAACAAGCGGGCAGAAGCGGGAAACATTTATACCATCATTACACTGAAGGTTCAGAGACTAGAAGTTAAACTTCGTACACTGTAAGCGATTGACAGTGGAAATGGGGAGAATCCTAGATTTAGGATTAAGATATAGTCCGATCTATCTGGTGACAGATAGCAGTCTGAAAAGACGGGTTAGAGGTAGCGAATCTAATCGAACATAAATGGGACGACGTGCTGGTGCAGTTACGGTTTCTTTAGATATCTGGCATTTAGATGTACCAGAATTTTTAGAAATGCAGACCGAAAATGGCGACCAAAGAAGAAAAGCGTATGACATATTTCCACAATTAGTCATCACTGATGAATTTATGCGTCGGGTGCGAAACCGACAAGACTGGGTATTAGTTGACCCCTACGAAGTGCGAGAAAAACTGGGCATTGAACTCGCAGAATTGTGGGGCGAAAAATTCACGCAAGCCTATCAAGAAATTGAAGCAGAACTCGACAACAAAATTACGCTCTATAAGCGCATTAATGCCCGTGAACTGTTGAAAATGGCCATGCGGAGTCAAGTAGAAACCGGGATGCCTTATCTCTGGTTTAAAGACAGTGTAAACCGGGCCAACCCCAACCAACACGAAGGCTATATTCCAGGAGGGAACTTATGTGTGTCCCCAGAAACCCGAATTTTAACAGATCGGGGGCAATTTCCTATTGCAGACCTCGAAGGCCAATGGGTTAATGTTTGGAATGGTTCGGAATGGAGTGAAGTCCAAGTCCGCAAAACCGGAGAAAATCAACCCCTTCTCAAAGTGAACCTGAGTAATGGGGAAGCCTTAGAGTGTACTTACTATCACCATTTTTGGGTACAAGATACCTACAAAAATAAACCCCGTCGAGTGGAGGCCAAAGACTTACAACCGGGGGATAAGTTGATCAAGTATCGATTACCCATTGTGCAATCAGACGATGATATTGACTTCCCTTATGCTTATACTGCGGGCTTTTTCTCTGGAGATGGCAGTTATTCAGGAGAAGGACTCCCAGAAATCGATTTATATCACGAAAAACGCGAATTGCTGCCACACCTAGATGTCCGTAACCGCCGCCAGGGGAGTAAATATTATTCACGAGAATTAGATACGGTAGCGGTTTATGAAGACAAAAAACAAAATCGCTTAGTCTCTCGGCTTCCTTTGGATATCCCGCCTAAATTTACTGTTCCCTTGAATGGTTATACCGTGAAATCCCGTTTAGAGTGGTTAGCAGGGTTACTCGATGCAGACGGATGTGTTTATCGCAATGGCAAAAACGAGGCTTTAGCACTGGTTTCAACGAATCAAGTCTTTTTGCGCGATATTCGCTTAATGTTACAGACTTTGGGCGTGGATAGTAAAATTGCGTTAGTCCTCCAGGCGGGCGACCAACTAATGCCAGATGGTCAGGGGGGTAAAAAAGCCTATTTCTGTCAAAATGCTTATCGGTTAACGATTTCTTCTAATGGACTCTTCCAACTGGGAGAAATGGGACTCAAAACCCATCGACTCCAATGGACTTTACGTCAACCCCAACGGAATGCGAGTCAGTTTATCCGAGTCCAAGAGGTGGAGTTAACTTGTCGTCGGGATGATACTTATTGTTTTACTGAACCCTTGCGTCATTTAGGGATGTTCAATGGTATTCTCACGGGCCAATGTCAGGAGTCTTGGTCTGTGGTCACTCCGGGTCAATTTGCACATACCTGTAACCTTGATTCGCTCAACCTCGCTAATATTGACGAGGAGGAATTAGCAGAAGTGTGTACCACGGCGGTGCGGTTACTGGATAATGGCATTGAATTAACCCATCCGCCTTTTAATGAAAGTGCTTCCCATAATAGTCGCTTTCGGACCATTGGCGTGGGTTGTATGGGGTTGGCGGACTGGTTGGCGAAACGTCGTCTCTCTTATACCCATTTACCGCAAATTAGCGAATTATTCGAGAATATCGGCTATCACTGCACTCGCGCTTCTATGGAGTTGGCCCAAGAACGGGGGGCCTATCCGGCCTTTGAGGGGAGTGAATGGAGTAAAGGCCATTTAATTGGGGCCAAACCCCTCTCTTGGTATCAGGAGAACGCCAAACACCCGCAACGGTGGCAACAGTTGTCTCAGGATATCCAACAATACGGGATTCGCAATAGTCATATTACGGCCATTGCTCCTAATACGTCTTCTTCCTTGGTGCAAGGGTGTACGGCCAGTATTTTACCCCCCTTCAGTCGTTTCTTTTACGATAAGTGGGCTAAGGGGACTGTTCCCATTGCACCGCCTTTTATTGCAGAGGGGTTCTGGTTTTATCCAGAAAATAAAACCTATGACCAACAGAAGGTTATTAAAGCAGTGGCGACGATGCAACAGTGGATTGATACGGGAATTTCGATGGAACTGTTGTTTAATCTGAACCAAGGGGTATATTTCCCGGATGAACCGGAACGGAGTTTAAGCGCAAAGGATATCTTTGAAACGCTGATGTTGGCTTGGGAACAGGGTTGTAAGGCGATTTACTACATTCGGACGGTTCAGAAGGATAATTATAAGGACAATATCGAAGCCTGTTCCTCTTGTGCCAATTAGTTCGTATCACTCTCAGTGAAACTAAAAATCGCTGAAAGTTGGCTAAAAGCCTTCGTTTCACTGTAAGATAACCTGTCTTGTGTCAAGTGTTTGGAGAGCATTGGGAGATAGAGAAGCATGGAAACTAAAACAGTTTAAACCTCTATCTCCTCCATCTCCCCTATCCTCTCCATCTCCCCTATCTCCTCCATCTCCCCTATCCTCTCCATCTCCCCTATCTCCTCCATCTCCCCTATCCTCTCCATCTCCCCTATCCTCTCCATCTCCC
>NZ_JAQMSD010000254.1 GCF_028330525.1 Spirulina sp. CS-785/01 | reverse complement strand
GGTTGGGTTTATTGACTTGGGGAGGGGGAGAGGTGGGTTGGGGTTGGGTTACGACCGGAGGAGGAGAGGCCGGTTGGGGGGCTGGGGCCGGTTGAGGGGCCGGGGCTGGGACACTAACGGTGGGTTTGCTCACCTGGGGGGGAGGAGAAACGGGAGAGGCTGGGACTTTTTGCGGTTTGGGAACGGAAGGCGGACTGGTTGAGGGCGTTCCGGTATCCACCAAAGCATCGGTTTGGGCCCAGACCCATCCCCCACTTAGTAAGGTTAAGCCCCCAATGAGGGTTAAGCTGGGGGTGAATAGGGCATGACGGAATAAGAATAGAAAGAGACTGGTCAGATTTGGTTGTTTTTGACGCATTAAAACCTCCGTTGACAACCGCGCCACTTTTGGCTCACGGTGATAATTAGTAATTAGTAATCAGTAATCAGTAGGGGTTTGGTTTAATTTAAAACTCAAATTACAGGTGGCCTGCCTATTACTTTAAAACGGATTGGGGGAATTCAGTGAAGGTTCTTGACTTGATTCTCCTGGCTGTAAGTCTCCTCAAGGGTTATTCTTGGACGGGAGAGGCGGGAGTGGGTATTCCCCAACTGATTGAACCGATGGGACAAGTGATTTCGGTTGAGGCACTGGGGGTGGCTAGGCGGACTCGTAAGGCCCCTTGGGCGGTAATGCCGACGATTTTACCGCGTTGGTTTTGAATGGTGATGTCTTGCCCTTGGTGGGTTAATAGGTCCCAGTAATGGGGCAAGAGGTTGGTCAATCCTTCCTGAAGATAGGGCTGGTATCCGGAGATAATACCGTGGACGGTGAGGGCGGCTAACTGTTCCAGTTGGGCAATTTGTGAGTAATTTTGCAGGTTGATGGCGGTTGGGGGAGTGGGGTTGTGCCAGTTGATGCCGACTCCGATGACGACGGGGCTGTGGTTGGGGCGGGTGTGGCGTTCGGTTTTGATACCGCCGAGTTTTTGACCGTGGAGGATGAGGTCATTGGGCCATTTGAGTTGAATGGGAATGTCCCACTGACGGAGGGTTTGGGCGATTCCGAGGGCGATGGCGAGGGTGAGGGGGGAGTCGAGGGGATGGGGTGAGGTGAGGGCAAGGGAGAGGTACAGGCCACCAGGTTGGGATTGCCATTGTCTCCCCCATTGCCCTTGTCCGGCGGTTTGTCGCTGGGCAATGACCAGTAGGGGGGTGGGAAGGTTTTGGTTGAGGAGTTCCCAGGCGGTTTTGTTGGTGGAGGCGAGGGTGTTAAAGGGATAAAGGGTGATGGGGGAGGGGGGGGACTCCCAGGGGAGGGTTTGTAGGGTTTGGTAAAAGCGGTTACGGTCGAAGTTCACGGGGGATTCTCTGATGTCAATTGCCCAGAAATAACGATACTATAGGGGGGCAAGTCTTAACAAAGCGTTGATTTCGAGGTGATTGGTTTTGGTCGCTTCTCTTTCTGAGTCCGTCCGTTTAAGTCCCCATTGGCAATGGCAACAATGGCAAGGACTCCCTTATTTAACCTGTACGTTGCTGGATCGTTGGCCTCATGGTTTTTTTACCCAAGGGTTTTATCCGCGATCGCCCCAAGAGTTAACGGAAATTTTACATTCTGGGGCGAGGGCGTATCGTCTGCAACAGGTGCATGGAAACCGGGTGTTAACGCCCCAGGAGATTGAGGCCGAACAGACGAGTTTGGAGGATGAGGATTGGCCGCAAGGGGATGGCGCGATCGCAACTCAACCGAAACAAGGCGTTTGGGTGGCCAGTGCCGATTGTACGCCCATTTTAATTGGGGATGTCTTGACAGGACGAGTGGCGGCGTTACACGCGGGTTGGCGGGGAACGGCACAGAAAATTATCTCTCAGGCGGTTTCCCGGTTTTTGACGATGGGAAGTGTGTTGGAGAATTTACGCTTTGCTTTGGGGCCAGCTATTGCGGGGGATGTGTACCAAGTGTCGGAACAGGTGGCCGCTGAGGTGGCGGTGACGTTAGTAAAGTCGGAGTATGTGGGGACCGTAGAGGCGGTGATTGCGTCGTTGGATGCGTTGCCGGAGTCGCCGATTTTACCCGATGAGAAACCTGGACGGGTGCGTTTAGATGTCCGTAAGGTGAATGAGTTACAGATTAAGCAGTTAGGGGTAAATGAGAATTGTCTGGCAATTGCCCCCTGTTGTACTTATCAAGAAGCAGAGTATTTCTTTTCCTATCGTCGCTCGAAGGCGAAAAAGGTGCAGTGGTCGGGGATAATTCATAATTAGTTGTTTGTTGTGGGGTGAGCATTCATATGATCCCCCTATCGCCATCTCAAATAGGTTATGAACACCAGATCGCTGTGTCTCACCCATAGCAACAATTGAAAATCAAAAAATACGCCTTGGGTTGAAACCCAAGGCTAAGAGCTTAAACCCGTTAAAACGGGTTGAGAGATCAACGAAACTCTTAAACATTGTCAGGGGGGAATAAGCCCTAAAGGGCTTACTACGAACGGATCAACCAAATTTAATTGTTAATTGTTAATTGTTAATTGTTAATTGAATGAAGACTCAATATTCTCTGAAACAAGCTCTACTAGAAAAAATTGCTACGGTTGCCAGTGAACAGAAACTGACTCCGGGGACTCCATTAACCGATCTCAATCTTAACCAAGATACCCGATTGGCCTTAGAAAATTTTACTATTGCGGTTGAAAAACAGACTCCTTATCCTCAACCTCTCAAAGATGTTCCTGAGATGCTGAATGGCCCTTGGCAATTGTTGTACTCTAATGCACGGGAAATCCGTAATTTGAGTTCTTTACCGTTGGGGTTTGAGTTGGGGAAGGTATATCAAAAGATTGATGTTGCCTCTAAGAGCTTTTTGAACCAAGCCTATTGCCAACACAGTTTAAAACTACTTGCGGGTTATGTTGTCGTTACTGCAACTTTTTATAGCGCACCTACTGCTGCCGATGGTCAACCGTTTCGGAAGATTAATGTAAATTTTCAAAAGCGTTCTCTTGTGGTTCAGAAGATTTTAGGGGTGAAGTTGCCTAGACAACAAGTGGTTAAGGAGGTTCGGGCGAATAATCCGGTGGGGAGAATTCCTAGTCTGACGATTACTTATTTGGATGACTCGTTGCGGATTGGTCGAGGGGGAGATGGGAGTCTTTTTATTTTAAAGAAAGCTGAGGAAGTGGTGGCTTAATGTTTGAGTTAACCTGAACCTTGGGTTAAAACCCAAGGCTAATAGCGAAAACCCGTTAAAACGGGTTAATATGGAATTCTCGCTCCTAATATTTACTATCTTTTTGAAGTTTGAGACCTGAACCTTGGGTTAAAACCCAAGGCTAATAGCGAAAACCCGTTAAAACGGGTTAATATGGAATCCTCGCTCCTAATATTTACTATCTTTTTGAAGTTTGAGACCTGAACCTTGGGTTAAAACCCAAGGCTAATAGCGAAAACCCGTTAAAACGGGTTGATGTATTCAGTAAAAAACAGAGTATTGATTACTGATTACTGATTACTGATTACTGTTTGCTATTTGTTGCACAAATTCCGCAGAAACGGAGAGAATTTCGGCAACTTGCTCCACTGTCATTCCAGTAGCTAAGAGTTGGGGAATAGCGTTGCGTTGGGTTTGTTCGAGTTCGGTTGCTCGTTGTTGTGCCGCTTCTGCTTGCTGTTGGGCGGTTTCTGCTTGCTGTTGGGCGGTTTCTGCTTGCTGTTGGGCGGTTTCTGCTTGCTGTTGGGCGGCTTCTTCGGGTAAGGGGACAACATTACCCGCTTGGTCGTAAAAGCGCAACCAGGGGGCAAATTCTCGGTCGATTGTGCCTTGCCAGACTCCTACCCATAACCCCAATTGCTGACACCATAATTGTCCGTTTTCATTGGGGGTTAATGGTTGATAGGTTTGGTTTGCGTCTAAATGCCAACCTTGCAGGGAGTCAGCATTAAAGGGGTCATAGACAAAATAATCGGGGGTTCTAAAGGTTTGTTCGTAGATGTCTTTTTTTTCGGTGACATCAATGGTTGCGGTACTGGGAGACATTAATTCTACGATGACATCGGGATAGCGTCCCGCTTCTTCCCAGACGACCCATCCTTGACGGGGATAACTACCGTCAATGTTTAAGACGGCAAAAAAGTCTGGCCCGCGAAAGTCTTGGTTTCTGACTTGCTCTCGACTGAAGTAAATAAACATATTGCCTCCGCTAAAGAAGTCGTTGCGGTGGGCAAAGGCTTGGTTTAGGGAACGAATGAGGACGTTCATTCCGATGCGGTGACGATTGCTTTCCAAGGGTTCTCCGTCATCAAAGATTAAGTTGTCGGGTGGCATTTGGGGTTGCCACTGGGTTACGGTCACGGGGGGGGTTGCTGCGGTTGGGGTGGGGTCTGGGGTCATGGTGGTCCCTCGTGCAAAACGTTTGTTTTGATTTTAGCCTAGAAAATAGCGATCGCCTTGTTGAGTAGGGCTAAAGCCCTGACTACGAACGATGTGGTGTAGCCTAGAAAATAGCGATCGCATTGTTGAGTAGGGCTAAAGCCCTGACTACGAACAATGCGATCGCAAGTTTTCAGAGTGTTGTGTATTGGGTGTTATGGGGTATCTTCGATTACTTTATCGATCAACCCGTACTCTAATGCCTCTTGGGGAGACATAAAGAAGTCGCGGTCGGTATCTTTGTCAATCTTTTCAATAGTCTGTCCGGTATGATCGGCCATGATCTGATTAAGCTGCTTTTTAATGCGGAGAATTTCTCGCGCTTCAATCTCAATATCGGTGGCCTGACGACGACCTTGTGTTCCCCCTAACGGTTGGTGAATCATAATCCGAGAGTGGGGTAAGGCCAGACGTTTTCCTTTTGTTCCGGCACTGAGTAGAAAAGCCCCCATTGAGGCCGCTAACCCGACACAAATGGTCACGACTTCTGATTTAATATGCTGGATAGTGTCATAAATAGCCAGTCCAGCCGTTACAGACCCCCCTGGGGAGTTGATGTAGAGATAAATGGGTTTGCTGTTGTCTTCGGAGTCCAAGTACAACATAATGGCGATGACCTGATTGGCCAGACCATCGTTAATGCCTCGACCGATGAAAATAATGCGCTCTCGGTAGAGGCGATCGTATATATTAATCCAGTCACTGTAAGGTTGACCGGGCATTTGATAGGGAACTTTGGGAACACCAATAGGCATGATTACATCCGTGAGTTAAAAGTCAATAAAATCAGTCAATTCAATGAAGCTCAAAGGAAGCTCAAGTTAGATTAAGCAGAGGGAATTGGAGCAGGAAGTTCCTTGCTGCTTTCCAAGACGCGATCGATTAAGCCATATTCTTTCGCATCTTCGGGGGTCATGTAAAACATCCGGTCTGTGTCTTTTTCGAGTTGTTCGTGAGATTTCCCGGTTGTCTTGGCAAAAATCTCTAGCATTGACCGTTTATTGGCCAAGACTTCTTTTGCCCGAATTTGAATATCTGAGGCTTGTCCCTGGGTCCCTTGTCGGGGTTGGTGTAGGATAATTGTACCGTGGGGTAAGCTGGCTCGATATCCCTTTGTCCCTGTGGAGAGGATCATGGCCGCTGTTCCCATGGCCTGACCAATACAGATCGTGTGGATGGGGGGCTTAATGTAGCTCATGGTATCGCAGATGGCAAAGGCTTCCGTTTCAAAGCCAATGGCATCTCCCCCATACCAGGATGTACCTGTGGAGTTGATGTACATGAAGATGGGTTTTTCAGGATCATCAAATTGTAGGTACAACAGTTGGGCAATGATTAATTCTGTTACATCAACACCAAGCTGCTGTTTGTATTCATCCGGTGAGACTAAGGGCAACCCCAGATAGACAATCCGTTCTTTTAATAATAGGGAGGGTAAGTCTGGGGGAGGAGTCCGTGTGAACGATGCGTCTCCTCGATAGGGAGCTTGAACAGCTTTAATAGGTGAATTCATAGGTTCTCTTGCAGTTTGGCGGTGATTCGGGTGGTGTTGATGAGCGTGCTGCATCATCTCCACCTTAGAAACAATTGCTCTCTCGTATTCTAGCTTATCTAAACCGGGATAAGGGCTAAAGCCCTGACTACCAACATAGGATAGGGCGTGCGTGATCCTTCCTCTCTCTCAAATAAGCAACCCTAAACTGTTCGATAAAAATAAAATATATTAGAAAACTTGCCGATTTTTAACAAAAGTACATATACTGTATAGCAAGGGAACACAAATTCCCGTTCATCATAATCTTGCACAACTTGCAATCATCATAAACATGACTACAACAGTTCAAACACAACAGAACTTATCCCTGTGGGAACGGTTTTGTCAGTGGGTCACAAGCACCAATAATCGCCTCTATGTGGGCTGGTTCGGTGTCTTAATGATCCCCACCCTCTT
>NZ_JAQMSD010000013.1 GCF_028330525.1 Spirulina sp. CS-785/01 | reverse complement strand
CTATGCCTTGGGTTAAAACCCAAGGCTAATAGCTAAAACCCGTTAAAACGGGTTAATGGACCAGTCAGAAAGCTACTATGCCTTGGGTTAAAACCCAAGGCTAATAGCTAAAACCCGTTAAAACGGGTTAATGGACTAAGATAGGGCTTGCTGAATAACTCTAAAATTCTGGCCTAATGAGGGTTTTGAGGATTTTGAAAAGCAAAAAAGGTCAAATTTTGCTCTCAATTGGAGAAAAATCTTGAAAAACATAGTCCCTTTGTCCTTAAATTTCACTACTCCTACTCCTCTGTTCCCTTTCTCTGTTCCCTTTCACTGTTCCCTGTTCACTGTTCCCTGTTCACTGTTCCCTTTCTCTGTTCCCTTTCTCTGTTCCCTGTTCCCTGTTCCCTCCTATCACATACCAATTTAAATGCACAACAGCTTACCCATTACCCATTATCCAAAATGTCTTCTTTGTTAGAACTTTATCTCAAATTACTGTCTGGAGTGTTTCTTGGTTTGATTTTGGGGCGTTTCTTATCTTACCGAGTCCCCCAAAAATTAGGGGAGTTTTTGTTTTGGGTGGGAGTCCCTTTGGGAGTGATTGTTTTTTTACGTCGGGCGGATTTATCGGGGGCGGTGTGGTTTTCTCCGGTTATTGCTTGGGTAGCGACGTTATTGGGGGCTGGGTTAGCGTGGTTGTGGATTCACTGGAAAACTCCCCATTGGACTCGTCCGTTTCAGGGGAGTTTTATGTTTGCGTCGATGTTTGGTAATACGGGGTATTTGGGGTATCCGGTGATTTTGACGTTAGTGGGGGAGAAATATTTTGGTTATGCTCTTTTTTATGACCTTTTTTGTACAACGTTGGGGGCCTATGGGTTAGGGGGGATGATTGCGGCTATTTTTGGCCAAGAGAAACAGGCTTCTCGTCCTCCTTTTTGGACGATTTTTAAACAACCGATTTGGTGGGCGTTTGCTTTTGGGTTGTGGTTTCGTCAATTTCAATTTAGTCCCCCGGTGGAAGCGACGTTACAGGGGGTTGGTTGGTTTGTGGTGAGTTTATCTTTGGTGTTAATTGGGATGCGGTTGAGTTATTTGAAAGCCTTGGGGAATTGGCGATCTGCGTCGGTGAGTTTGGGGATTAAGATGTTATTGGTGCCGCTTCTGTTTGGGGTGATTTTGGGACAGGTGGGGATGACGGGAGGGGTGTTGTTGGTGTTTGTGTTGCAAATTGCTATGCCTCCGGCGTTTGCGACGTTGGTGGTGGCGGAGACGTATGATTTAGATCGGGAGTTAGCGGTAACAGCGATCGCAATGGGATCATTAAGTCTGTTAATTTTACTCCCGGTGTGGATGGTGTTATTTGGTTGACTGTTCTACTGAGAGAGGCGTATATTTTTCGGCAATGTCTGCGGGAGTCACTTCTTCATAATATTCAAAGGGTTGATGAATCCAGGGATTATCGGTTAAATACTCTACATAATAATCCGGTTTAATTTGGGAACAGTCTTTACACCATAATACGGCAGTCCGAATGTCTTGAACGTGGGTATAGTGGTATTTTAGCCAGTTGAGGGAGGCTTGTAAACTGACTCCGGAGTCGGCTAAATCATCGACCAATAAAAGGCGATCGCCTAAATTAGCAGTCGTCATTGATAAATGCTGAGAAAACCGAATTTCTCCCCGGACCCGGTTATTCTCTCCCCCATAGGAGGAAGCGGATAAAATAGCGAGAGGACAGTTATAGAGGCGGCACAACAAATCCCCAACGCGCAACCCACCTTTGGCAATACAGACAATTTGATTAAACGTCCACTGGGAATGATAGATTTGAGCAACAAGTTTCTCAATGTTTTGGTGGTACTCGGACCAAGACACATATAAATCTGACATAAGACTGCTATGGGGTAGGGTGGGAGGATGCTACAACTAGCTTAAAGTATGGCCAATTTTACTGAAAAATTTAGTTATCACGGAACGATTTATCGCAAAATTAAGTATGCAAGAGCAATATTTAGCCCCAAACTCCCAACCCTCCCAACCTGAACCTCTGAAATTTTCCACCAAGTTAGCCTACGGGGCCGGGGATTTAGGGGCGGCCATGACGGCCAATGTCTTGATTTTTTTTCTATTGTATTTTTTTACCAATGTTGCGGGTTTACCTGCGGGGTTGGCCAGTGCGGTGTTGGCCATTGGTAAAGTCTCCGATGCCATCAATGATCCATTAACCGGAATTTTAAGCGATCGCACCCGAACACGCTGGGGCCGTCGCATCCCTTGGATGTTAGGCGGGATCATCCCTTTTGGGATACTCTTTATCCTCCATTGGCTAGTCCCTGCCTTTAGCCAGAATACCACCTGGAATCAGTGGCTCTTATTTATCTATTATGTCCTGATTGCGGTGTTATTTAATTTAGCCTTTACAGCCGTTAATTTACCCTATACTGCCCTCACCCCAGAACTTACCCAAGATTACAACGAACGAACCCGCTTAAATAGTTTCCGCATGGCCTTTTCCATTGGAGGAAGTATTCTGTCACTGGTTTTGGCACAAATTATTTTCCAAGTCTATGACCAAGATATCGTCCGTTATCCCATCTTAGGGGGAGTCTGTGCCTTCTTGGGAACTGTAGCCACCTTGTGGTGTGTGTTCCGTATTCAGGAACGGGGGGCTGAACCCGTGTTATCCTTCCCTCAACGTCGAGGACTGGGGATAGTCCTGTTAGGGGTGGCAGGATTGGCAATTGTCTGGGGAATAGGCGGATTATTACTACAACAAACTAATTTATTTTGGGCCGTCATGGGGCTTCTATTCGGTGTCATCTTTGCCGCCGCCGGAATGACCTTACGCCGATCTTCCCCTGAATCCCATTTAGTCAACGAATTAGCCACCCAAACCCGCTTACAATCCCATTCTGTCCCCACCCTTTCTTTTGTTGAACAACTCAAAATTGTTTTTAAAACTAAACCCTTCTTATATGTAATTGGGATTTATCTCTGTGCGTGGTTAGGCGTACAGTTAATTGCCTCGATTTTAATTTACTATGTAGTCAGTTGGATGGGGTTGCCAGAAAGTCAATTTCCTTCGGTTGCCATAGCTGTCCAAGGAACAGCCTTAGTCATGCTCTTTATTTGGCAAAAAATTAGTAATCAAATCGGCAAGAAAAAAGTATTTTTTGCCGGGACTCTCATCTGGATTTTAGCCGAAGGGGGGTTATTTTTCCTAGAACCCGGACAGACGAACTTAATGTATGGGTTAGCCATTTTAGCCGGATGTGGGGTATCTGTCGCTTATTTAATTCCTTGGTCAATGGTCCCAGATATCATCGAATTAGACGAACTAGAAACCGGTTATCGACGGGAAGGAATTTTTTACGGATTTATGATTTTACTACAAAAAATAGGATTAGCGTTAGCTTTATTTTTAGTAGGAGTCGTCTTAGAATTAAATGGCTTTCAAGAACGTCCCCCAGGGGGAGATATTCCCATTCAGCCCGACAGTGCTTTATTGGCCATTCGGGTAGCCATTAGTTTATTGCCTACCCTCTTTTTAATTGGAGGATTAGTGCTGGCCTATTTTTATCCCATCACCCAAGAAGTCCATCAAGACATTCGTGCAAAAATAGAAGCAAAAAAACGACAAAACCAAAGTATTAATCAGTAAACATCAGCATTCAGCCATCAATGCTTATATTCCTTGGTGTCCTTTGTGTCTTTGTGGTTTAAAAATCAACTGTCCTTGACAATCAAACATTGAACTGAACTTCTCACCATTTATTGATTTCCTATGACTTCAACCAATTACGCTTTCACCTCTGCCCTCAAACAAGCAGAATTGATCCGGACTAAACAACTCTCTCCCCTAGAGTTAACCCAACTCTATCTCGACCGTATCGAACGCTTAGACCCGCAATTGGGGAGTTTTGTCACCGTGGCGAAAGAACAGGCGATCGCAGACGCAACCCGCAAAACCGAACACCTCACCCAAACCCCCCCCAGCAACCTCCCCCCCTTCTTCGGAGTCCCCATCAGCATCAAAGACCTCAACCCCGTGGCCGGACTCCCCCAAATGTGCGGCACATTAGCCCTCAAAGACAACATCCCACAATATGATGATGGCATCGTCAGTAAACTCAAAGCCGCCGGCTGCATCATTCTCGGCAAAACCGCCACCCCCGAAGTCGGCTCATTTCCCTACACCGAACCCCCAGGCTTTCCCCCCACCCGCAACCCCTGGCAATTAGACTACACCCCAGGGGGGTCGAGTGGGGGGTCTGCCTCCGCCGTAGCTGCCGGATTATGCGCCATTGGCCAAGGATCAGACGGAGGGGGATCAATTCGCACCCCCGCCTCCTGTTGTGGGTTAGTCGGCCTCAAACCCTCCCGAGGCCGCGTCAGTAATGCCCCCATTGGTGAATATCCCAGTGGCATCGCCACCCAAGGGGTTTTAACCCGCACCGTCGCCGAAACCGCCGCCTTTCTCGATGTCATTTCCGGTTATATCACAGGTGATCCCTACTGGTTGCCCGATCCAGAAATCCCCTTCGCCCAAATCATCCAACAGCCTGTAAAGCCCCTCAAAATTGCCCTTAGCACCACCATTCCCACCCTCGGCACTGCCACCGCCCCCTACCAACAGGCCGTCACCGACACCGCCCAACACCTAGAAAACGCCGGACATACCCTCGAAGAAGCCTGTCCCGATTTAACCGGGCTTGCCCCCTGCTTTACTCGCGTTTGGCAAGCCGGAATCGCCGCCTCTGGCCTCCCCTTAGAGGCATTTAGTCCCATCAATCGTTGGTTAGTGGAACAAGCGGGAACAGCCGGAGAATATTTACAAGCGGCCTGGCAACTGCAAGCCTTGTCTCGGCGCATCGTAGCCTTTTTTGACCAGTATGATCTCTTACTCTTACCTGTCCATCTCCACACCCCCCCCAAAATTGGAGAATGGGCGGATTTATCCCCCGAAGAAACCTTACAACGGATTATCCAATGGATTGGCCCCTGTCCCCTGGCCAATGCCACGGGTTTACCGGCCATCTCCATTCCCACTACCTTTGATCCCCAAGGCATTCCCCTAGGGATACAATTGGTGGGAAAACCTGCCTCGGATGGACTGCTTTTACAAGTGGCCGCCCAGTTAGAGCAACTCGCCCCTTGGACTCATCGCCCTTCTATGGCTACTTAGGGTTTATGCTATGTTAGGAGAATTTTTAGGGCTCATAGCAGTGTTCAAAAACTTGCTTAAACTTCATCATTATGATAGATTGATACCAATAGTCAACGGTCTTTTCACCGTCGCCGGAAGAAGATACCCCCTCCAGCAATAAGCTATCTGGCGTTTGATAGACGTGCCACAGG
>NZ_JAQMSD010000253.1 GCF_028330525.1 Spirulina sp. CS-785/01 | reverse complement strand
GGGAGATGGAGGAGATGGGGGAGATGGGGGAGATGGGGGAGATGGGGAGTAACAACTGGTTACTATTTACTATTTACTGTTTACTCTCGGTGAAACTAAAATCACTTAAAATAGGCTGAAAGCCTTACTCTGATTAGTTTCTAACCTTCTTCTTAGGTTAACTTTCTCCTTATTCCAACATCTGCCATCTGCCCTCTGCCTCCTGCCTTCGGATGCTGTTTACTGTTCCCTGTTTCCTGTTCCGGAGTTCCCTGTTCCCTTTGTCACAAACAACCAACAACCAACAACCAACTAATCTAATTGATGGCCAGTGAGTTCGACAAAAATATCTTCTAAGTTGGATTCGCGGATCATGACTCCGGTTTTGTCGGGGAGGGAGTCGAGATACTGGTTGGCCTCTGCGAGGGTGGGGAAAAAGTGGGATTCCATGCGATCGCCTGTTTGCTTGATGGCTAAACCTTCCCCATACTTCTGTTTAAACTGGTCTAATGTTCCTAACTCGATCAGTTTTCCTGCGTCCATAATACCAATACGATCGCACAAAAACTCCACTTCCTCCATGTAATGGGTGGTGAGTAACATGGTCATCCCTTGACGGTTTAAATCCCGGATAATTTCCCAGAGACGACGACGGTTTTGGGGATCAAGTCCGACGGTGGGTTCATCTAAAAACAAGATTTGTGGTTCGTGGAGGAGTGCGCGAGCAATTTGTAAGCGACGTTTCATTCCCCCAGAGAGGGTTTTGACGATATCTTTTCTGCGATCGCTCAACTCTACATAGTCTAACCAGCGATCGATCCGGTGTTGACGCTCCCTGGGGGGGATATGGTGCATTCTCCCGTGAAATTCTAGATTCTCCCAAACCGTCAGATCACCATCAACACTGGTTTGCTGTAACACAACCCCAATATTTTGCTTGACTTCGGCAGGGTTGCGGGTGACATCATGGCCCGCAACTCTCACCTCTCCCTCTGTGGGTTTGGTGAGGGTGATCAACATTCGTATCGTCGTTGATTTTCCTGCACCATTGGGCCCCAAGAGGCCAAACATCTCTCCTGGTTGAATCTCAAAGGAGAGGTCATCTACGACCGGAACTTTGTTATAAACTTTCTGAACGTGATTGAGCGTAACAGCAGTCACTATGTTTTTAATAAAACGTTACATCCCTTTATTGTGCCGGATCAGCGCAATTCTGCCAAGTGTTGCCATGGTTTTGTCAGTCATTTAACCCGTTTTTAAGGGGTTCAAACTATTAGCCCTAGGTTTCAACCTAGGGTGTATTTTATTTCCAATCTGGCCATGTAACGGCTAAATTGTCATGGTTTTATCAGTTATTTAACCCATTTTAACAGGTTTAAACTATTAGCCTTGGGTTTGAACCCAAGGCATATTAAGGGAAAATTTTACAACTGTTGGGTGACTTGAGTGAGTAATTGATTAGACCGTTCCACAAAAGATTTCATGCTGTCTGCATCAAAACTCTTTTGGGAAATTAATGCCAAATCATACACATGACAACACAGTTGATTAACCAAGGTTTCTGTACTCGATGTTCCTTCCCCGGTGACAATTGTTCCTTGGGCCATATTGACCAAGTTTTGAATCATGGGGTGTGCCGTATTTACCAGTAATGTATGAGTGTCTGGAAACTCAACATTTTTCTGTTGTAATAAGGCCGTCATTTCCTGAATGCGTCGCATTTCTTCCGGGAGAATGACCATTGCAGGGGGTGTTCCAGAGGGATCGTCGGTTTTCAGGGATTCTGCACGAATGGTAATTTTTTCGTTATTGAGGGCTTTTTGGAAAAGCTCTTTCACAGTTTCGCTACGGGTTTTATTGGTCTTGGGATCGACAATTTCTGAGTCTTGCTCTTTATTGTCTAATAAGGTTTCGTCTAAGTCAGAATCCACCCGTGAGAATTTGACATCACTGTATTCCCGTTCGAGGAAAGGAATAAAGTAATTGGTATCAATAAAGGAGTCCATGTAGAGGACTTCTAATCCTTGTTTTTTGTACAACTCAATGTAAGTTGCTTGTGCTGAGGGATCAGTACAGTAAAAAACGCGATTTTCGTGTTTTTCTTTGTTCCGTTCGAGGTAATCTTGTAGGGTGGTGTAACCGTCATTCCCTGCGGCCTTGTTGGTGTCTTCCCAAACGTCTCCTTCATCGGTTTGGACTTCGACTTTGGGTTCGTCTGCGCTTTTTTCCCCTTCGTAGGTGGTTTTGAAGATAATGATATCTTCAACTTGTTGTTTGAATTTGTCTTCTTTCAGTGAACCGAACTTGACAAATGTTCCTACATCTTCCCAGCATTTGATGTAATGGGGCCGGTCATCGCGGTAGAGTTGTTTGAGACGGCCTGCGATTTTTTTGGAGATGAAGTCGGTGATGCGTCGGACAGTGCGATCGTTAGTCAGCGCACTACGGGAGACGTTGAGGGGGATGTCGGTGCTGTCGATGACTCCCCGGAGAGGACGCAGGAATTCGGGGATGATTTCGTCGCAGCGATCGCTGACGAATACCTGATTACAGAATAGTTTAATCTGTCCCTTATTCACGTCCACATCGGGTTTAATGGGGGGGAAGTAAAGAATCCCATTGAGGATGAAGGGATAGTCGGTGTTGAGGTGAACCCAGAGTAAGGGGTCTTCTTGAAAAGGGTACAGATAGCGATAAAATTCTAGATAGTCCTCATCCGTGAGGTTTTGGGGAGATTCTTTCCAAGGTGCTTGCTGTTTGTTGATCTGTTCTCCCTCAAATTTAATCTGAACGGGCATAAAATCACAGTAGGTTTTCACTAACTGTTTGATCCGTTCGCTTTCTAGGTATTCGGTTTCCTCGTCCAATAGAGTCAGGGTGACGGTTGTTCCGGGTTGGGTGCGGGTGGACTCACTCAGTTCAAACTGGGGGGACCCATCACAGGACCAGTGGACTGCTTGGGACCCTGGACGACAGGAGAGGGTGTCTATCTCGACTTGTCCTGCAACCATGAAGGAGGAGTAAAATCCTAACCCGAAGTGACCGATGATTTGTTGGTCGGGTTCTTTCTGGTACTGTTTGATGAAGTCTTCTGCACTGGAGAAGGCCACTTGGTTGATATATTTTTTGATCTCCTCTGCGGTCATTCCGATCCCGTTATCGGAGACAGAGAGGGTTTTCTGGTCTTTATTTACGGTGATCTCGATTTGGGGTTCGGGGGGGTCTCCTTCTACGTCTCCTGCAAGGGACAGCATTTTATATTTTGCGATCGCATCGACACTGTTGGAGATCAACTCCCGCAAGAAAATCTCATGGTCGGTGTAGAGAGACTTCTTGATAATGGGAAAAATATTCTCAGTGTGGATCGTAATTTTGCCTTGTTCAAGTACCGCCATTGCTCTCTCGCTTAATTCTTCGTTAAGGGTATATTCAGTGTATATTTTGTTCTACTTTCCCCTATTTTGACGCAAGACTCCCCCCCAAGCAGGATTCGGATTTCCCTACCTGTTATACTGTTTGTAATGCTTAGACTTGCTCTCGTTATTCTGAGGCGATTCTACAAAAACTAAACCGGATTCCGCTCGTTGAAAGCTAGACATTGATTGACATTGTTCAATTTTTGTTGACTTAGAAAGGGACGAGCGTGCAGACTCAGCCATAAATCCTGTAAAAAGGTAGGCTACCTTGAGAGGGTGATCACACCCAAGTGTAAACGC
>NZ_JAQMSD010000252.1 GCF_028330525.1 Spirulina sp. CS-785/01 | reverse complement strand
GCGGTGGATATTCCCTTTTATTTCCTTTTGGGGATATTAGCGGGGGGTTTGGGGGTGTTATTTAATCAAGGGGTGTTGAGTAGTTTAGCCTTGAATCGTCGCTGGAAATGGTCGATGGCGTGGCGGATGGGGATGGTGGGTTTGGTGTCGGGGTTAATGATTGCTTTTGCCCCGCCGATTTTTCGCAATAATGCCGGGTTGCGAGATTTTTTGATTACGGAGGAGGTGGGCATTCAACAAACCAGTTTGGTGTTTTTGGCGCATTTTTCCCTCACGTTATTAGTGTATGGGACGGGCGCACCAGGAGGGGTGTTTGCTCCGGCTCTGGTGTTGGGGTTGGCCTTGGGGTATTGGGTGGGGGGGATTAAGACGTTATTAATTGGGGCGGCCTCGACTACTCCTTATGCTTTGGTGGGGATGGGGGCGTTTTTTACGGCGGTAGCCCGAGTCCCGGTGACGGCCATTGTCATTGTGTTTGAGTTGACGGGGAATTTTAGTTTGGTGTTACCGTTGATGATTGGCTCGGTGACGGCTTATGGGGTGGCGGAGACGTTGAAAACGGGGTCTTTGTATCAGCATTTGTTGGAGGCCAGTGGCATTCCTTTGCGGGATGAGGATAATAGTTATGATTTTCTCTCCAATTTACGGGCCGGGGATGTGATGCAGCGACAGGTGGAGACGTTAGAGGCAGGGATGACGGTGGAGGAGACCTTTCAGTTTTTTTCGGGGTCCCTGCATCATGGCTTCCCGGTGGTGGATGAGGGGCAGTTGGTGGGGTTGGTGACGGAGACACATTTGGCGGAGTTAGGGCGAGCGTCTAATGATTTGCCGTTGCAGGAGGTGATGACGATGCGCCCGGTGACGGTGCAACCTTATTCGCCGTTGAGTGATGTGTTGTATTTGATGGACCGCTATCAGATTTCCCATTTGCCTGTGACGGAAGGGCGGCGGTTGGTGGGGATTATTACTCGCAGTGATTTGATCCATGCAACGGCGGACCGGTTGAGTGCGAGACAGTTACCCCGTGAGCAGCAACCTGAGCCGTCTTATGTGGTGTATCAGCATCGGGCCCCGGCCACGGGCAATGGGCGGTTGTTAGTGCCGTTGGCTAATCCGGAGACGGTGAAGGCGTTGTTACAGATGGCGGCGGCTATTGCTCAGGAGCGACGGTTGGAGATTGAATGTTTGCATATTGTCACGGTGCCACAGCATTTGTCCCCGGCCCAAGCGGATGCAGATTTACAGGAGAGTTTGCAGTTGTTTGAGGAGGCTCGCGCGATCGCGCGAGCCTGGGAAATCCCTCTCCATGTGCAAATCCGCATCGCCCATGATGCCGCTTTAGCAGTATTAGAAACCATCAATGAACGGCATATTAATTTATTGTTGATGGGCTGGAAAGGCAGCACCTCAACCCCCGGACGCATTTTTGGAGATGTGGTGGATCGGTTGATTCATGAGGCGAGTTGTGATGTGATGTTGGTGAAATTGGGGACTCCCCCCCACGCTTATCCTCTGCCGTCGGCGATGTCTCCCACTTGGATCATCCCCATGGCCGGGGGGCCTAATGTGAAACTGGCATTACGGTTGTTACCTGCGTTGAATTTATTGGCCAATTCCCCAGAAATGATGCTCTGTCAGGTGTATCCCCCGGAGCAGGAGACGTTTGATATTACTCCCCTAGAGGAGGCGGCCAATCGTCTCAAGACGACGTTATCTAAGGAAGTAACGGCGATTCCCATTCGCTCTCATTCCGTGTCTGAGGCGGTGTTACGGTTAGCGGAGGAAGAAAATAGTGAGTTGGTGATGATTGGAGCGAGTCGAGAAAGTTTATTAAAACAGGCGTTAAATGGGAATATTCCGGAGGCCATTGCCTCTGGGTTACAGTGTACGGTGATTTTGGTGAGAAGTGCTTTAATTGTTGATAGTTAGCTGTTGTGTGTTTAAATTGGTGTGTGATAGGGAACAGGGAATAGGGAACAGGGAAAGGGATTAGAGTATTTTTTGCTCACAGTTTTTTCCCCTAACGAGAAACCGGGTTTCTTATGGACATGGTACATTAATCCATCAACTGTTATATAGAAACCCGGTTTCTGACTTGCTCTTAACCAACACACTTTGCTCCCTCAACCCGGTTTAACAGGTTTTAACCCAAGGCTCATTTTGGCTTTTGGGGGTATGCAATGACACTCAAGGTGGCTCAATCTTCCTTGGGAGGGAGACGGCGAATTTCTGAATAAAATCCGGTTTGTACAACCCCTTGACTATTTTTAACTAATGTGGTACGCAAACGGAGATTTTCACTGGCAAACCAGAGTCTTTCCTCGGAATACATCCCCTCTGCATCAACCACCAAAGTGACGGATTCATCATCACTGATCTGATAAAACCCTTTCCCTGCTCCATCCCGGAGGAGTTTTCCGGTGTGGTCTCCTTCTGGGAGGACAACTAGCACTGTGGACCCCACTTGCTTGGGTTTGCTCCAGTCGGCGGAGGTGTCCCAACTGATTTTAACGCCTTGCCACACTTGGGCGGGATCGACGCGATACTGTTTACAGAGTTGGGTGACTCGCTCGTGGTTGGGGGGGAGTAATTCTACGGTAATATCAGATTTACTATTGTCGGCTTCAGGGTTGGTGATTTGGTAACGAGTCCGTTGGGAAAACCAGCGGCCTTCGCTTTGGGTGAAAAAGGTTTGAATATCCATTAATGAACTATGACCGATTCTCAATATTTAGGGATTGGTGAGGAAAATACCAATCCCCTATTGTATTACGATTCGGTCGTCTCTAGTCGTTTGAGGGAGATTTGGGCGGCTTCGCTGACTTGGGGGTGGTTGTCTTTGCTGAGGAAGTTGAGGGCGGATTGGCTTTTTTGGGTGGGGAGGTGGCCGAGAGCTTCGGCGAGACGTTGACGGACGAGCCAGTCGGGGGAGTTGGCAAAGTTAAGGATGTCTTCGACGGCATCGGTGGCTTTAATTTCGCCTAATGCGGCAATGGCCGCTTGTTGGATGACGACTTCATCACTCTGGAGGGCTTCTAGGAGGACAGGTTTGGCTCTTTCGTCTTTTAAGTTTCCGAGGGAGACGGCGGCACTAAAGCGCACTAACCATTCGGTATCTTCATAAAAGGCCCGCACGAGGGGTTCAAGGGCGCGACTATCTTCTAAGTATCCTAATGCTCCTGCTGCATCGGCCCGGATGCCATAATCGGGGTCGGTTTCGAGGAGTTTGACGAGGATGGGGTAACATTCGTCGGTGGCTTTCACACCGAGGGCAAAGACGGCCATGGAGCGAATTTGCAGCACTTCGTCGTTGAGGACTTTTTTGATGAGGGGGACTGCTTCGGAGGCGGGAATTCCCCGCAGGTTGGCTAGGGCAATCATGCGATCGCGCGAACTCTGACTATCCAGTTGTGTAGAAATTTGATCTAAGGTCAGTTGCATAGTAATTCGGGTTAATTTATATTTCTTTACAAATTGTAACGATTTTTTTAAGGGAATGGTTAATGGGTAATGAATACTTGATTCTCCCCAATCTCCCCCTTGCCCTGTTCGCGTTAGCGTCCCGTCAGGGGTAGCGAAGCCGTTCGCGTAGCGTCTCCGTGCTTGAGAAAGGGCATCTCCCTCACCGCAAAAACACCAGTTGTCCCGACACCGGGGGACTTAGATGACCCACAATACGACTATGGGTATATCCTGCGGTTTGTAAGCGAATTAGACAGGACTCAGCATTCTCAGAGGGGAGAGCGGCCAGTAAACCTCCGGCCACTTGGGGATCAAATAATAAGGGAGCAGAGGGAGTAGTTTGGCAGTCGGACCAGTTGACAATTTGTTGGCCATAACGCTGGTTGCGGAGTTGGTGGGGGTGGGTAAACCCTTGCGCTAAGGTGTCTATTGCACCGTCAAAAATTGGCAGGTTAGAGAGCATTAATTCGATCTGCACGGGGGTTTCTCCCCGTAACATTAATAAATGGCCGAGCAGTCCTTTTTCTTGTATCGCGGTGCAAGCGGTTGCTCCCGCTTCTTGTAAAATGTGCATGGCCTGTTGTTGGGGGAGGAGGAGGGAGTCGAGTGCCTGGTGGACCCAGCGGCCTTTGGCTTGAGCGTGACGGTCTGCGGTGAATAATGTCCCTGTCCCCAAGGCTTGGGTTAAAATGAGGCTCTGACCTGCTTGCAGTCGCGGTTTCTCTAGGGAATGCTCCCCCACTATTTTACTATGACATAGGACACTTAATGCGAGGTTTTCTCCTTGGGTGCTATGTCCCCCTAGGAGGGTGGTATGGGTGGCTTGGAGTTGGTGGCAAACTCCTACGAGGACTTGTCGGAGGAGGGTTTCTAGGGGGGAAGGACTGCTGTAGGGAAGGATGATACTGGTGAGGACGGTTTGGGGGGTTGCACCGATGGCCCAAAGGGGATTAAAACTTTCATTAACGGCAATTTGTCCGAATTTATAAGGGTCGTTTAAGAAGTTGTGTAAGTAGTGATGATTTTGAGGGGTGGTTTCGGAATTATCGGTCTGTGGGAGGGGGTCGGCTAAGGGGGGATTGTCTATGGTTTTGATGACTTGTGAAAAGAGGGAATTGGGGGAGTTAGATTTAGGTTTTTTTTCGCTAGTTTTTGGCTCTGGTTGAATAGGGTGAGGGGTTGGGGAAAGTTGCTCGAATTGTGCCATAAAGTTTCGGTCAATTTTATCTTTCCATCGCCATAGGAGGGGAGAAGCTGCTCCCAGTTTCCACCAAGAGGCGACGGCGCGTTGATCGCCTGTACCAATTAGGGCTAAATATTTTTTTTGCGGTTTAAAGGGTTTTGGGTCTTTTCCGGTGACAATGCGGCTGATGTTTTTAAAGAGGGGTTGGCCTTGGCGAACGGCGAATACTCCTGCTTTGGGGCGGGGGTGGTTTGTCATTGTGGCGATATCTCCGGCGGCGAAAATGTGGGGATGAGAGACGGATTGTAGGGTGTCTGCTACTAAGATAAAGCCGTTTTTATCGGTGGTTAGGTCGGATTCTGCGAGCCATTGGGGGGCGGAGGCTTGTGTGACCCAGAATGCACAATCGAAGGTTTTTGTCAAGCCGGATTGACAATGAATTTGGGTTTTGGTGACTTGGTTAACGGTTTCGTTGAGGTGTAGTTGGATTCCTCGTTGTTTGAGGTGTTGGGTAAGGTAGGAGCTAACCCAGTTGTTATGGCCTTTGAGGAGGGTGGAGTTGCGGTGAAAGAGGGAGATTTGTAGGTTTTCTGGGGGGAGGAGTTGTTGTAGGCGGGTTTTGGCATTGAGGGCTAGTTCAACGCCTCCTGCTCCTCCGCCAATTATGGCGATGTGCCAGGGTTTTTGGGGGTTATTTTGCACGTTTTGGAGTAAGGTATTCCATGCTTGCAAAAATTGGGAGACGGGTTTTGCGGGGATGGTGTGTTGGGTTGCTCCGGAGACGGTTTGGGTTGCGGGGGTGCTACCAATGTCTAGGGAGAGGTAGTCGAAGGGGATGGGGGGATGGTTGGCACAAATGACCTGATTTTGTGTTAAATCTAGATTAAGGACGCGATCGCAATAAAACTGTGCTTGAGCGAAACGAGTTAACCGTTGTAAGTCTATGTGGGTTTCGTCGTAGGTGTAGAATCCTGCGATATGGCCGGGAAGCATCCCTGAGTAGGGAGTATGGGGAGGATCACTAATGAGGGTGATCCGCACTCCGGGGAGGGGATGGAGGCCGAGTTGTTTTAGGGCGATCGCGTGACTATGGCCTCCCCCTAGTAGGACAAGATCGGTTACAATCGGTTGCGTCATCTTTCTCTCCTGTGGGTTGTGCATAACCTGTAAATTGATTGTGACATGGGTTTATATTAAGTTTGTATTTTGGCAATCAATTACAATTTTGTTGATGAATGGAAGCCATTTTTGTCTTGATTACTGTAAATAATGCACAAAAAATTTGTTGATGGAATCTGGAGTAGTGTTTTAGCTCTAGGAATTGGCACTGTTACTTCTTTAATTATACCGTCTTTTAAAACTGGAGTCTTGGTGGGTGTTACCGCAGGGACAACCGCAGGGGTTTCAATTTTGCGAGTGCGTATGATTATTGAACAACAAAATCAGCAATTAGCGCAACATTTTAGGAGTCTTGAAGTCCAGTTACAACAAGCGTCTCAGGGGGATATATCTGCGGAAAATTGGCAAATCCTTCAGGAGCAATTACAGCAACTCAAGGAGCAGGTGCAAGGAGAGAAAACGCGCGATCGCAATTCTCAAGACACTGCTCCCCCGTTAACCAATTTAACCGATAATCCCCGACTCATTCCCAGTTTTGATACTCAAATTCCCCAAGAAATTATTGATTGGTTAGAGGCACAAAATATTACAGTTAAAACCTACCGCAAAGCAGATCCAAAAGATTCAATTTTTAATGAAATTGCGTTAATTTTAGGCAACAAATATAATACGGTGGTTACATTTTATGAGCAATTAAAGCGAAATTTATCCAATGGGACTAATTTTAGGGTTAATCTGAAGTCAAAAAGTCAGCAAGAAATCTCCGACTCAACCAGTCTAGGATATAAGTTAAAAAATTACACCTTTTTGGCAAATTATCGCTATGATCGACGCAATAGAATGATCTATGCAACCCCCCAAAGTCTCGGACAAATTAATAATTTTTTTACGGGGGAATGGTTAGAGCGATTTGTATTTTTAAAAGTCATTACCTTACTGTCTCAAACCCAAAAAGACTATCAATTTTTAGTCAATCCCCAGATTATTTTACCCAATGGGGATGACTTCGAGTTGGATTTATTTTTTCTAGTCGAGAATACTCCCCTATGGATTGAATGTAAAACCGGGGATTTTCAAGCGCATATTGCCAAATATTCAGAAATCCGTAAAACCTTAAATGTTGCTCCAAAATACTCCTTTATGGTTATTTTGAATATTCCGGAAGCACAAGCAATGGATGTGTCAAAAATTTATGGGATTCGTATTTTAAATCAGAATAACTTTTTAGAAGTTATTGCCGAAACATTGGACATTGACTTAAATTCTAAATTAAAATCCGTTACTCCCCAATATAGTCAAACCGAAAAACAATTAATTAGTATTTTAAACAAGGCACAAATGCGGCCTCTCCCTGAATACCGCAAGGAGGTTTTAACCCGGTTAGTGGATATTTTTCAATCGTCCACTTTACCAATTAATTTATTTGAAGTTAAAAATTTAGTTTTTGAACGAGTGAAAACTCTCTCAGGAGATAAAACCTTTTCTAAAACTAAATTGCAAGATATTTTTAATGCACTGTTGCGAGGATGCTGCTTTTTAAATGAGGAGAATCATCCTATTTTTTCGATGAAGCAGTTAGTCTATTCTCTGGTTTCCCAAGATATTGAAGTCTTAGAGCAACATTGCATTGAAAGTTATATTTATGTCTTTTTATCTCTAGATTTGAATTATTTTGAGTCTCCAGACAATATTACCCTGTTTGAACAAACGGTAAGAGGGACTTTCCCCCATGCAGAGGTCATCCAAGGGGTTCAAGAAAAGATTATACAACAACGAGAGACTGTAACGGGGGAGGAAGAATAATCAATAATTCGGCTCTACCGAATCTGTTTAAAAAGTTAGAAAAATGAAATCTATTCCCCGTTCCCTATTCCCTGTTCCCTGTTCCGGAGTTCCCTCAAGACTAAATTAAATTATCATTTTTACATAACAAGTTCGGTAGAGCCAAAATTACCGGAGTTGAATGGGGATTGAAATAATGAATTCAGTCTCAATGCCAGGGGTTGAATAACAGTTTAATGTGCCTTGGTGAAGATGGGTGATAATAGAATAACTGGTACTTAACCCTAAACCCGTCCCTTTCCCGACAGGTTTGGTGGTGAAGAAGGGGTCAAAAATACGATCGCGCACTTCCGGATTAATACCAGACCCATTATCCATAATCGAAATATAAACCCGATTTTTAGACCGATCACACCACGTCGCAATCTGGATTTGTTTGGGACGATCCGGATCAGAATGCTTTAATGCGTCAAGCGCATTACTAATTAAACTAGCAAACACCTGATTTAACAAACCTGGATAACAGTCCACCGGAGGTAAATCCCCATAATTTTGTAACACTTGAATCCCCTGAAACCGATGAGCAAAGAGCGTTAATGTACTCTCTAACCCTTCATGGAGATCAACCGTTTTTTGTTCCGACTCATCCAACCGCGCAAACGAACGTAACGAACTGACAATATCTCGAATGCGCTTTGCTCCCATTTGCATGGAGTTTAATAAATGGGGGAAATCCTGCTGTACAAACTCTACATCCAACTCCTCCAACGCTGCGGCTAAATTTGGGGGGGGATCAGGATAGGTTTGCTGATAGAGGGTGATCACTTGGATCATTGACTCTGCATAGTCTTGGGCCGGGGTGACATTACTATAAATAAAACTGGTGGGATTATTAATTTCATGAGCAACCCCGGCCACCAGTTGACCCAAAGCAGACATTTTCTCACTTTGGACTAACTGGGATTGGGTGGCCTTGAGTTGATCGAGGGTTTCGGTCAATTGTTGGGACTTTTGCCGTTCATCCTCCTCGGCCTTGCTGCGTGCGCTAATTTCGCCTTGTAATGCGTCGTTAATGCGACTGAGTTCGTTTTTTTGCGATCGCAAGATGCGTTGACTCCGATGCACATTATATAAAAACCCGATAAACAGCACATTGAGCAAGGTTAACAAGGTCACTTCCACATAAAACGAGCGTCGATAGGATGCTAAGGTCGAATCGGGTTCATAGGACACCAAATAGGCCACCGGGTCCTGACTGACATTGCGAATAGAGACAAATGTGGCAATATAACCTTGAGATTCCACCCGCAAGGGAACTGCAAAGGAACTATGGGTGGTTAAGCGGTCTTGGATGCGCGATTTGAGTCGGTCTTTGAGGGTGGCCAAGTGGTCACAGGGAATATTACACCCAGAGGAGGGAAGGGGAAGCGATCGCTTTTCTCGGAGGAAGCGATCGCTTAATTCACTCTCCACATAATTACTCACCTCCGACTGAAACACCTTATCCTCCACCACCGACTGATTCAGCACTAACTGAAAATGGCCTTGAAAAAACTGATTGAGAGTATCTTGAATGGCCTTAAAACTAATACTGGTTTCCACACTCCCCAAATGAACCGGGTTGTCTTCCACCGAGTCTGCTTCCCCTTGGGTAGAGGGAGCGACAATGGGGAACACATAGCGAAACCCGTTAAAAATTCGCCCTTCCTCAAACCCAAACACCGGAATTTGGCGAAGATTGGCCTGTCGAACCGACTCTCGCACCGCAAATAAAGGATCACCAAATTTCTCTGGCCGATGGAAGCGCAAAAAACTTGTCCCATCGGGGAGATGAAAATGTAGTTGTCGGAGGTTGCGATCGGTTAAATTCTCATAGGTGGGTTTTAGTAACTGCAAAAGCTGTTCTCGCAAGTCCGCTTTTTCTTCCAGACTGGCCCCTTGCACCTGTCGCAAAATCTCCAACACTTGAGGATGGTGGATCACTTCCTCATAGAGGGTTTGGGACACAATACGATAGGTGTCAACCGTAATTTTGTAAGCATTTTCCAGTTTCTCAACCCGTGTCGAGAGAATAATCTCCCGTTCTTTAACAAAATTGTACGTTGCTCCTCCAACCCCTAAGACTTCGAGGAGTATAAACGCGAGTAAATAAAACCAGAGATAGCGAGAGGATTTCAACACAGAGAATAACACCGAGGCAAAAGTGAGTTGAGAGCAATCCCTGATTGAGTCAATCCCAGGATAAGCAATCTTACTTAAATTTTGGCTTAATCTTAAATTCGGTTACAGGATTTACAGACCAAAACCGCCTTTAGACCGTCTTTAATAGAGGAGTAAAAATACCTATTTGTCTGTTCAAAGATAAGTCTTTTGTTTCTAGACTGCTATATCGTGCCGCATCCCCCTGAAACCGGACAAAATATCGACCATAGGGACGTTTCGTTTCCTTCCCCGCAAAGGCAAAACACCATGGCCGATGACCCTAAGAAATTCTACCTATTTTATTCTAGTGGATCGGGCTGAACGTTTGTAGGGGTGGGGGTTTTGTAATGATTTCTTTAGATTTATCTCTAGGACTGATCCCTAGTGTTAGGACTGATCCCTAGTGTTAAGCAATGTAAATAAAACCCCATTAAGATTTCACTTTTGGTAAGTTTTGTTAAGTTTATGGCCATTCATAAAAAATATTTTTCATAGTGTAAAGAGAATCTCATGCTAGAGAAAGCTGTCACGTTCGTATTCTGTTGTTATTCAAGATTTCATGGCTGTTATGTTAGACTCCTTTGTTCTCGCTCCCCGGTATGGTATGGATGACGAGTCGATCTGGCTCAAAGGTATTGATCCCAGTCGCAATTATTGGCTTTATATCAACGGTGTGCAAGAACTAACCACCACACTTCCGGGGTTAGTTGTGGCAGATGTTGAGATGTGGATTGCCAAAATTAAAGAATTTCGGGGACTCCAACCCCAAGAAAAAATGCAGCTTGAACGGGCCGCCAGCACGTTAACCATTCATTGTGTGAGTTCCAATTGTTACGCCATTGAAGCGGAAGTCCAAGGCGCACCCGTGTGGCACTTATTCGACAAAGAAACCTTAGAAAGCCTATTAAGAACCGCACACCCGGACTGGATGTGCGCTCCTCAAGATGTAGAATTAGGGCGAGAGCTAATTATGCAATCGTTCAGCCAACCGGCTTACGTTTAACTAGCCTGAGATTGCAGGTTTAGTAATTCTTCTGGCGACGCAAGGAGTTTAATTGAGACTTGTTGTAGCGTTTGCTCGTCTGCACAGGTAAACGTCCAAGCAACGTTTACACTGAAAAGAGAGGTGTGAACTTTCCCCAGGATTTCCCGTTGACTGCTGCCGTCGGCCAAGGTATGAACGTCGGCTTCTTGGTGGGGGATGCACTGGATGCCTTGGGCTTCTTTGCGAAGATAACGAGCGATCGCCCTAGGGCCGATAATTTCCTCCTCAAAGGGGGGTAAAAGACGGCCTTCTGGGGAAAAGAGCCGACTGACTCCAAGATAATCCCCTTGATTGAGACAATCAAAGTAGTGAGCAACGAGGGGATGAAATTTTCCTGGAACAACAGTAGGACTCTTGGCAGCAGTGGCAAGCATAATAATCTAACAGAATATCAACATTTCTCAGAATTTCTAAGAGGAAGGGCGCAGCACGGTGCGCCCTTCACTAGGTTATTGGAGCGTTTTTGTCCGCTTAGGCGAGGGGATCAAATCCCATATCTGCAACAGCATTCCGTAATACTGTGATTTGCTGTCCGAATTCGAGGCGGCCAATCGCATCGAGAAGACGCAGCGCAGGTTCACTCATGCGATAATAGGTCGGTACAGGAATCACAGTCCCTTCAACCATCATTTCTGCTAAGACATACCAGAAAGCGAGTTTAGTATTTGTGCCAAGGATGCCATAGGCGCGGGAAACCGGGCTATCGACTTTGTTGGCTAAGTCGCGCATGGCTTGCATTTGCTCATCATAGGACATTTCTTTGAAACCGTTGATCAGTCCTTCGGCAAATTGTAACCGAGCGGCCCCAGGTGCGGCAGGGGTGATGGATTTACCCATTTGAGTGTAGGCAAACCAGAGTAAGGCTAACTGATCCGTTGCACTGAGTGATTTAAGTCTAGAGGTGATATCTGCAACAGGATTGGCGAATTGGGTAGTGGAAATTGCGTTAGTTGTGTAAGCCATGATCGTTTTAGGTATTTAGGTGAGTGTTTGCTTACTTCACATTATGCAAACTTTTGTAAAAATGTGCAAATAAATATTACAAATCGTTGTAAAAACAATAAAATATGGTATTTTGGGATTTTTTGTGACCGTTATCACAGACAAAAAGGGCTGGGTTGGGTCATCATAGACAAGGCCAAATTGAGAACACCGTGGTTATTACTTGCGATCGCATCAAAACCCAAGCCAGAGAAATCGGCTTTCACAAAGTCGGCATCGCCGCAGTCGAGCAAGAGGATAGCCTAGAGGAGCATTTACAACGCTGGTTAGCCTTGGGATATCAAGCAGATATGGCTTGGATGGCCAACCCCAAACGGTACAACGTGCGCGACTATTGGCCCGACGTGCAATCTATTATCTGTGTCGCCTTAAATTACTACACCCCCCACCAGCATTCCCCAAACCCAGACACCGGGAAAATCTCCCGTTACGGATGGGGGAGAGACTACCATAAAGTCATGCACAAAAAACTCAAAGCCTTAACACGCTGGCTAGAATCCCAAGGAGAAGGCATTGAGGCCAAATACGCAGCAGACACCGCCCCCCTCCAAGATAAAGTCTGGGCCCAACGGGCCGGCCTCGGTTGGATCGCCAAAAATAGTAACGTTATTACACGAGAATACGGGAGTTGGGTCTTTCTAGGAGAAGTCTTAACCAACCTAAAATTACCCCCCGATCAACCCCACACTCAGCATTGTGGCACTTGCACCCGATGCCTAGAAGCCTGTCCCACCGGAGCAATCCCCGAACCCTTCGTCGTCGATGCCAATCGTTGTATTGCCTACCATACCATTGAAAATCGCGGAGACAGTATCCCCGAAGACATCGCCTCCCACATGGACGGTTGGGTAGCCGGATGTGATATTTGCCAAGAGGTGTGTCCTTGGAATCAACGCTTTGCCCAAGAAACCGACGTAACAGACTTTCACCCCTATCCCGGCAATATTAGCCCAAAACTAAGTGAACTCGCTGCACTCACGCCAGAGGAGTGGAATCAACGCTTCCCCGCCTCCGCCTTACGTCGTATTAAGCCCGAAATGTGGCGACGGAATGCCCGTGCTAACCTGAATCCATAGACCTTTTTATTTTGCCCCCTTTATGGCTATTGAATGGATTATTTTTGATTTTGATGGCACGATCGCGGATACCCATCGGCCTTTTATTAACATTCTCAACCGTCTCTCCGATGAATTTGGCTATGACCCCGTAAAAGAAGAAGACATCCCCAAATTACGGGGATTAAGTTCCCAAGAAATCGTCCAAAAAGCCGACATTTCCCTATTCAAAATCCCCTTTTTACTCAAAAAAGCCAAACAAGAGTTAAACAAAGATATTATCCATGTTTTGCCTATAACCGGGATGGATCAAGCCATTCAAGAGTTATATCAAACTGGCTATCACCTAGGCATATTAACCTCAAATATTCAAGAGAATGTTACTATATTTTTACAAAAAAACAACTTGAGTGACTTATTTGAGTTTGTCCATTCGGGAAACACCTTATTTGGGAAAGATCGTCTTTTAAAAAAAATCTTTAAGCAATATAACATTAACCCCGATGTAACGGTTTATGTAGGGGATGAAACGCGAGACATTGACGCAGCAAAAAAAAGCGGAATTCGAGTAATATCAGTAACTTGGGGATTTAATTCTCAAGACATTTTAGCCGAACACAACCCCGATTTTCTAGTGTCCAATGTCGAAGACTTTATAAAGTTAATCAATTAACAATTAGCAATTAATATTTGTTGTTTGTTCTTGGTTGTTGGTTAACAAGGATAACTGGTAATTGCAAATTATCAATTATTAATTATCCATTATCAATTACCCATTACCCAACTTATTCATTCATCGTCTTATAAGTGGCCACCGCAGACGGAGAAATTCGGTTTAAATAGCGGAAAATCCAATATTTTAAAACCGTATCTAGGATAACCGGAAACGTGGCAATAAAGAGAAAATTGAAATCTCGACTTTCTGGGAGGCCAAAATGTCGAGACACCCCTTCTAAGATAACCTCCCACCCGTGGGGAGAGTGGAAACCCACAAACATATCCGTAAAGAGAATAATGAGAAATGCTTTCGCAGAGTCACTGAGGCCATAAACTAATTCATCGAGAAAGTTTTTCAGAATAGTAATTTCTTCTCGACTAATAAGCAATATCCACGTAAACACAACCACAGAAGCAAGGTCTGCAAAAACATTAGAAATTGCATTTGCTCCTTCTTCTCGGTATTCATGGGCCAATTCTTTCGCTTTCTCCTCGACTTTTTCCTCCTTCTCCTCTGGAGAAAGTTCTGGAGACATTCCGAGCAGACTACTAAATTCTAACGTGCGCTCATAATTTTCTAACTCCATGAATGCTTCTTCTTGGAGGTTTTGATTTAAAAAAATAATTTCACTATTGGGATTAAAGAAATTTTCTTGAATAATCGGCTTAAAAATTAAAGTTTTCGTTAATTGATGAGTAAAAAGTGGTATAATAATCAATAACAGCAAAAACTTAATAGAAATAGACGTGCGATTCCGAGCTTGGCGGAATTTATTAATCATTTCCCCTTCCGATTCACGGGATTGCGGGTCGATTTCTCGCTTAATCCGACTAAAGGTATTGAGAATAGAACGGGGAACTGCTCCGGTTTTTCCAGAGGCAATTTCTAAGTTGGCTTTATTGCCATTATTTCCCGCATTACTCCCCCAACTTTGTCCTTTTGTCATCCCTTTTTCATCTTGGGGGGGACGGGTGACAGAATTAGCATTTCCTTCCGGGACTTTAACGAGGGAAACGGAGCGTCGATCCTCCGGGGGTGGGGGTTGATAGCGTGCGAGGACTTCATCAATAAAGTTTAATTTTTCAATAATAATGGCCGATCGCTCGCTCATATCACTCCCATAAAAGGGAGATCGGGGTTGGGCCAGATTATTGAGCCAACTCTGAGTTGATTTAAACTCCGCTAAACGGAGCTTTGCGTTAGTGATTTGCTTATTAACTTCTGATTCACAGTACGATAGAACCTGTTGGCTATGGTCTCCGGTTTCCCGCGACACCTTGTTCCCGTCAAAATACTCATCTTCGATCGCGCGAATGGTCAAAGCGGCCCGATACGCCATATCCAAAGCGCGATCGGGGGTATCATAATACCACCGCTTCAAGTTGCGGATAATATTGCTCAGTTTCATAGTAACTATCCAGCAAAGAGGGTAACAGGGTCTATCTAATGTGAGACGAAAGAACCGAATGTATGTGGTATGTTAGCAGATTTGCCTCAGAAGTGGAGTAGGGAGTTGATAGTTGATAGTGGATAGTGGATAGTGGATAGTTGGGGGATTGAACCACAAAGACACAAAGGACACAAAGGGGAGATGGGGAAAATACGGGAGAACCAAGAACCAAGAACTAAGAACAAAAAAAATGACCAACTCAATCTGGATACAAGGGATTACGCGCAGTGGCAAAACCACTCGTTTAGTCGAAGAATTTCGCCGTTGGTTACGAGAGCAACCGCGTTTTGTCTTACCCTCTCCTCCTCCTCAGCAAAATATTGCCCCCACCTTACTCATTTTTGCCGCCAATGACGATAACCGTCGAGAACTCACCGACCGACTCCAGCAAGAAGCTCAACCCCAGTTTCCCCTCCTCAGTAAAACCCCTCTGGGATTTATCTCCGATGAAGTCTTGCTGTTTTGGCCGCTTTTATTCCAGAAATTGAACCTCAAAGCACAATTTCCCCTGCGGTTACGGCCCGAAACCGAGCAGGAATTTGCCACACAACTTTGGCGGCCTCGGTTAGAAGCAGAAAATCTTTTACAAGGAGAGATTACAGAATATCGTTTTGTGCGGCAAACTCTAGACTTGATGCAGTTAGCAGGTGCAGGGGGAATTCCGTGCCAAGATATTCCCAAAATCTTGCAAATGGGAGCAGTAGAGCAGAGTTGGGAGTATAACCCCGAAGTCACCCAACTCCGGGGAGAGTTACTGCAACAGTGGCGACAATGGTGTTTAGAACGGGGATTGCTCAGTTATGGGCTAATTTATGAATTATACGGGCAGTATTTACTCCATGACTCCACCTACCAACACCATTTGAAACAGCGTTATGCGGCGGTTTTTGCCGATGATCTCGACGATTATCCGGGGTTGGCGAAGTCTTTGTTAGAGTTCTTGTTACAGGAGGGAATTACGGGGGTTTTTACCTATAATCCGAATGGCAAAATTCGCTTGGGATTAAATGCTGATCCCGATGCCATGTTGAGGGTGGCAGATGCTTGTGAAGTGGTGGAGGAGTTAACCCCAGTGCGGGGGTTAGCGGCAGAATTAGCCAATCCGGTGGTGGAGTTGGTACAGGGTGCAGTGACACTGCCTCCCATTCCCTCCTCGGTGCGGTTAGTGCCGGAAATTTCCCGTGCGGCCTTATTACGGAAAACGGCGGACACCATTGCAAAAGCGGTTCATCAGGGGAAAATTGCACCAGAGGAGATTGTCATTATCGCGCCTGGGTTAGATGCGATCGCGCGATATACCCTCACCGAAATTTTAGCCGAGCGAGGCATCACCGTTGACCCCCTCAACGAACAACGACCACTCATTAGCTCCCCCCTCGTCCGTGCCTTACTCACCCTCTTATGCTTCCTCTATCCCCACTTAGGACGCTTCTTACTACAACGGGATGCCATAGCCGAAATGTTAGTCATATTAAGTCAACCCACCCCAGAAGAAAACAACAGCACCGGAATTGATCCCGTGCGAGCCGGACTCTTAGCCGATCACTGTTATTATTTTGATCTCGACCATCCCCAACTCCTCCCAGGGAAACGCTACCCCCGTTGGGACCGCTTAGGGTATAAAGTCATGGCAGTTTATGAGGAGATTCGCCAATGGATAGAAGAAACCAAAGCCAAACAACAAGAACAACCTGTCACCCCCATGATCTTGTTAAACCAAGCCATTGAACGGTTTTTATGGAATGGGAGTAACTTACCCTATAGTCAAGTATCCGCCTTGCGGGAATTAATGGAAACCGCCCAACATTTTTGGCAAGTGGATCGACGGTTGCGGCAAAATGAAAAAACCGCCCGTTCCCAAACTGACACCATCGCCCAATTTATCCAACTCCTCCGCCGAGGCACAATCACCGCCAACGCCTACCCTGTGCGGCCTTGGGGGACAACCCAACCCAACGCCGTCACCCTAACCACCATCTTTCAATACCGGTCCCTCCGTCGCTCCCACAAATGGCATTTTTGGCTTGATGCGGGATCCGTCCTTTGGGAAAAAAGCGGTGCGGCCAAACTATTCGCCTATGAACTCTTTTTGCAAGACTGGCCCGGCTTTCCCATCATGCCAGAAGACCAGATCAAACGAGACGAAGAACACCTCGAACGTCTTTTACGGGACTTACTCGGACGAGTTGAGGAGCGATTATACTTATGTCACAGTGACTTAGCCGTTAACGGAGTCGAACAAACCGGACGGTTATTGTCCTTAGTTCATGGTGCATTACCCATATTCGACGACTCCACCCCAACGGAAAACGCGCCAACCCCCACATCATAGAGAATCCGGGAATTAGCGCGTTTTTAGACCGTCTTGACTCATTCTTTAAGCCAAATTAGACCAATCAAGGTTTATTTAAAACCAATCGCTGCTTGCCACACAAAGGCCAGCAGTAAGAAAAACAAGGGAATTAAAGGCAGAACATCCACTAAGGGATCAAAGATTTGATAGGCTTCTGGTAATTTAGCCAAGAGCATAGCAGCTTCCATTGCGTTATCCTTCCAATACAGCTTTTTTAAGATTTGTTGTAGATTTTAACATGGTCGGTGTTTTTGGTTCTTTGTTCTTTGGGAACAGTAAACAGTAAACAGTAAACAGCATCCGAAGGCAGATGGCAGATGGCAGAAGGAAGGAAAACGGGTAAAGTTAACCTAACCTAAAAAGAAGGTCAGAAACTAATCACTGTAAGGCTTTTAGCCAATTTTCAGCGATTTTTAGTTTCACCGAGAGTAAACTGTTACCAGTAACCAGTTGTTACTCCCCATCTTCCCCATCTCTCTGGACCATAGGGTGTCTCACTTTAACTTGTCACCAATGTCCATTACCCATTACTGACCAAACTCTGCTTGTAACGCCTCATCGTGATCATCGGCAATGGTTGCCACTAGAGTAATAGCGCGAGAAATTTCTTGGGCGGAGAGATCGGCCACGGTACGCTGGGAAGATACCACAATCTGATTGTTAAAAATCCCAAAACAGGTTTCAAAAGTGCCAGACCAATTCATCTCCATCAGTTTCTTCATCAACTCTCCTTCATTTTTAGCCGGGAGTTGCAACACGGGAGACCAAACCGTGAGTAAATCTTCCTCTGTCTCCCCGGTTAACTGCACATAAACCTCAACACTCCCGTATTGAAACTTCCACAATGTCCCTTGGTCACTGTGGTTTACCATTGCGCTGTCATTTTGTTCTAGACTGCCAATGACCGTTTCAATTAAGTCACTACAACTGGTCTGTTCTTCCTCTAATTCTTCATTCTCAGTGACTAACGTATCCATATTTTCGTTAACCATCGTCTCAATCCTCTCTCTGTGCCGTTCAAATTTAGTATGCCATAGGAAATGGGGGAGTTGGAGTTGTTTGCTAGTCTGGATACTGTTTTAGTTTAAATTCTCCGCTCCCGATGCTGCCAACCTCTTAATAGGGACGGCCTGAGAGTCCTAGGCGTTGACGATTGGTGTTGCCAGGAATGGCCCCCTGTCCGCCGGGATTGACGGGAGTGCCTCCATTATTGTCACCTCCTCCATTATCATCGCCTCCTCCGTTATCTGGATCGCCGCAACTGTTGCTACTATCGCCTAGATTAGCAAGTTTACAAGTTGCGTAAGCCCAAGCCTGTTGGGCCCGTTGCAAATGCTCACCGAGCCATTCTCCTTTGGCCTCTGGTTGACGCTCCACGCCCTAAAGGAGCGTGGATTCTTGGTTCAACGAATCTCCGTTAGCTAGCAGGATTTCTCCAACCAACCAAGAGGGAGTTTCTCCCCAAGCGTTAATTTTCGTGCGCCCCACGATATATAAAGCCCT
>NZ_JAQMSD010000251.1 GCF_028330525.1 Spirulina sp. CS-785/01 | reverse complement strand
TCCCTCGCCCTGTGGGAGAGGGATTTAGGGTGAGGGCTACCCCATCATGTCCCACGCGGCAAGGAGTAATCTGAAAGTCCCTCGCCCTGTGGGAGAGGGATTTAGGGTGAGGGCTACCCCATCATGTCCCACGCGGCAAGGAGTAATCTGAAAGTCCCTCGCCCTGTGGGAGAGGGATTTAGGGTGAGGGCTAGTGAGGGCTACCCCATCATGTCCCACGCGGCAAGGACTAAGCGTTGGGTGCGATATTCGCCATATTTCTTGATTTCGTTGTTCTTTAATACTCTGAAGGTTTCGCTGGGGAAGTCTTCGTCGTAGATGTCGGCGGGGTCGAGGATGTAGCGGAGTTCGTCACGGGTTAAGCCGTAGAGTTTGGCGAATTTGGCATCCAGTTCAGCGCGAAGGATGGCGCGTCTTTGTTCATTCCAGATGAAGGGGGGGACGACCTCACCCCCTAACCCCCTCTCCTGGGAGGCGAGGGGGGACTGGAGTGGGGTTTGTTGGCGGTTGGTTTGCCATTGTTGGCGGATGGTTTGGCGCATTTGGTCGCTGGCTTCTTCCCAGATGTCTTGGGCGAAGGGTTGCATATCCCAGGCGGTGTAAGTCAGTTCGAGGACGCGGGGGGTGATGTAGTCGATGTCTGTTTGGGTGTAGGTTTCTGGGGGGATAACGGGGAGTTGTTTAACGATGAAGAAGTTAAAGTTAGTGCCACCAACTTTTTGACGAGTTATAAAATCGAAAACTAAACTACTCAAACTTGCTTGTAAACATGAGACTAAAAGAGCTTTTTTGATGTCAACTAGCATAAGAGGCGCACTATTTCCTGATCCAACTTTAGGAAGAATAGTAAAAATTGCTGTTCTTTCATTTCTTGAATCAGTAATTCCTCTAAATCCTAACAACCATTCTTTATTATAATTTTGCAATCTATTTTCAACTTCTTTTATATCAGCCCAATAACGAGTATTAGCTGTAAAATCAGGATTTATCTTTTCTTTTAAATCAACATCATGTGTTTTACCTTCAACATCATAAGTTGCCCAACGATGATCGAAATGATAAAACAATTTTGCTTCATATAAAGGTAATAAACCTTCTCCTGACTCATCTTTAAATAAATGACTATCATTACTCATGTCAAACATACGCATAAATGAAATTCCCCAAGGATTATCCTCTGTTGCTTCATTTTCCACAACAGGAACACGCTGATAAATTTTCTTTGTTATTTCAGCATCTTGACTACTTCTAAAAATCGGACAATTATTCGTATTTGGATTAATCAACAAAATATCAGTTTCAGATAAATTGAAAACTTTTCTTTTATCTTTTAAATTATTAAGATTTGTTGCCATAAAACAAAAATCAATTTTATTTGTTGTTTTCCTAGTAAGTATTAAAATACAGAATTTTGTTTTAGTGTGAAGTGCTGAAAACAAGTGTTCTCGATTTTCAAAATCATATAAACTTGCTAAATTTTTCGATTTAACCAAATCCCCAAAAAACTGTTGACAAGTAGCATCTGTTGCTATCCCAGTAGGAACAATAATTCCTGCTCTTCCATAGGGTGAAATTACCTTTCGCGTTGTTTCAGCAAACACCGCATAAGTATTAATATCCCCGAACGCAGTTAAAGGAAAACGTCCCGACTCTCGTACAAACTTACCTTGCGCGTCTGCAAAATGTTTAGCATCTTCCCAGGCTTGCATCAAAGCGGGATGCATTTCCAGTAACTTCTTAATTAACTTCGTTCTCGCTGCTTTATTTTTTGCATTAGTTATTGCCTCATCCTTATCAGCAAAAAACTCCTTTTCCTGTAGCTTAATACGTTCCCAAGGTGGATTACCTAAAACACAATCAAACCCCGTTTTCTGTTCCGAGTTAGACGACGAACTAAACACTTCAGGAAACTCTAAACACCAATGAAAAAAGCGATGCTTCTTTTTCAACTTCTCCGCCTCCTCCACAATATCTTGAATCCCAATCCCCTGAGTCACCACATTATTTTGCGATAACCGATGTAACGCCTCAGTGGTGGGTAACAACTGCAAATTCTGTTCCGTCAATGGCATAAAAAAGGCAGCCGTCCAGAGATTACAGGCCGTCACATCTCGCCACCACTTGGGGTTACTCTCCGAATGACTCTCCCGATACTTCTCTTGCTTGCGCTTCACCTCATCCGTCGTCGTCTCTGGAATGTCCCCCAACTCTCGCCACTGCTGCGCGTAAAGACTCCTATCACGCTCCGAGTCAAACATAGATAACTGTCCCTGTTCAATCGCCCCCCGTTGCTTCTTATTATCCTTGCGAACCGCCGTCGAAACCCTTTTCTCATCCCCCGTCACAGGTTTATAAGCGTTGTCCGGTATCCCTTCATGTAAACAAGACATATCCAACACCCCCACCAACGAATTACCGCATTTAATCCGATGGTCTAAAAAATTGAGGGGATAACCCTTGCAAAAGCCTTCTATCCACAACGCTACCTTACACAAATCCACTGCCAACGGGTTCAAATCCACCCCATAGATACAGTTTTGAATGACATCCCGTATCGCTTGACGTAGGGGTTCAGGAGACGGTTGAGGTTCACCCGTCCGAATGCGGGCCAACTCCTTCCCCACCCGTCTTGCAGCAGCCAAGAGAAAATGCCCCGAACCGCAAGCAGGGTCACAAATTTTCAAGGATAACAACGCCTGTTCCTGGGCTTGTTTTAGACCCTCACCCCCCGTCCCCCTCTCCCTGGGGGCGAGGGGGGGAATTGCTTCGGCTTCTACTTCCTCTTGTCCCCTCTCCCCTTGGGAGAGGGCTAGGGTGAGGGAATCTAGGGCATGGGCTAGGGTTTCCAAAACTCCAGGTAAATTCCTCTCTACTGCCTCACTTCTGACGCGAACAAAGCGTAAACCTAATGATTCTAGAAGTTCTTGGCGTTGACGGTCTAAATTCTGTTGTTCTGGGGTATCGTGAACTCCACCATCAACTTCAACAATTAAACCTGCTTCATCACAGAAAAAGTCAACAACAAATGTACCAATCGGATGCTGTCGTCTAAATTTGTAGTTGTTTAGCTGACGGTTACGGAGGGCTTGCCATAAAATCTTTTCGCTTCGTGTTGGTTCTTTGCGGAACTGACGGGCAATATCCCGCATTTTCTCCTGTAACTCCCTCGGAACATCCCATTTGCGGCGTTGGGGTTTGCCCTCACCCCCCGACCCCCTCACCCTAGCCCTCTCCCACTGGGAGAGGGCTAGGGTGAGGGCATTCTCAATCACAGGTTCTAACGCAGACTTAATCAACTGGCCCACCAACTCCGGTGGGGTGTAATACGAACCCGTTGTTTTCCTCTCACTCCCTGTAACTAACTGAAACTCATAAATCCCCTGTTTAGAGATAACTTTGGGCGTGAAGTCCAATAGACTTTCATAAACACTGCCTAATTCTTCCACATCCAACGCGCCATAATTCACCCGTCGCAATAGTCCCCGTTGTTCATACAAAGACAACTCCCGTAAGGCTAAGAGTAAATCATGGTTATCAATGGCACTACTATTCAGGTCTTGCAGCGTATTTTGCCCAAACAAGTCACCATTGAGGGGAGATAGCCCCAGGACTTCCCCCCGCCAGTTTTCATCAAACAGGGCAAATGTCACCCGTAACCCCTGCCACACATCCTGAAACCCCTCACGGCGATAGGTGGGGCGTTCGGCTAATGCCCGTAACCGTTCAATACTGTAATAGTCGCGGTAGATGCGGACTTTTTCCGGGTCTTCTCCCGCTAACAAAAGATGCCGCGATTCTGCCACCATGAGGAAAAGAAGACGGTAGATGAGTAATAGCAGTTGACGATAGAAGTTTGCTGCTGGGTTGCCCTCACCCCCCGTCCCCCTCTCCCTAGGGGCGAGGGGGGGAATTTCTTCTTGTCCTCCTTCTTGTCCCCCTTCTTGTCCCCCTTCTTGTCCCCCTTCTTGTCCCCCTTCTTGTCCCCTCTCCCTCTGGGAGAGGGCTAGGG
>NZ_JAQMSD010000250.1 GCF_028330525.1 Spirulina sp. CS-785/01 | reverse complement strand
GAGGAGATGGAGGAGATGGGGGAGATGGGGGAGATGGGGGAGAACCCATTACCAATTACCCATTACCAATTACCCATTACCAATCACCACCTTATCGAATATGATTGAGGATACCAGAGGCGATCGCTTCCGCCATTTGAGAGCGAAACGCGGGACTGGCCAAGCGGGCTGCATCCCTTTGCCCCGTCACAAAGCCCACCTCCACTAAAACCGCAGGCATAGCCGTATTACGGAGGACATAAAACCGCGCTCGCTTCACCCCGCGATTATTCATTCCTGTATTGCGGATAATACTACTTTGAATCTCTCGCGCTAACCCGTAGCCAGTGGAATAATAAAAAGTTTCCGCCCCATTCACATTAGATCGGCCTCCCCCAACGGCATTAGCATGGATACTGACAAATAAATCCGCCCCGGCCCGGTTGGCCATCTCTGTGCGGCCTCGGAGAGAGATAAAACGGTCATCAGAGCGAGTCATCATGGCCGTTACTCCATTTCGCTCTAAAATTCGCGCTACTTCTTGAGAAATGGGCAAAATGACATCTTTTTCCCGAAGTCCCCCAAGACCAATTGCACCGGGATCACGGCCTCCGTGGCCCGGATCAATTGTCACCATTACTCGCGTATTAGAGGGAATGCGGGGTTGGGGAGTGCTAGGACGGGGGGTAGGATTGGCGGGAGGGGTGGGACGGGATTGGGGAGGGGGGACGGGAATGCTAATTTGGTCATTATCGGGCAGACTGACAATGGTTTCTGGGGTGGGGGTGTCCTCTCGTAAGACGGCCATTCCCCCACTCGGCACAATGGCTAACCCCCGTGAACTGGCTGAGGCAAACCAATCGGGGCTATTCGGGCTAACATTTAAGGTTAATCGGGCGACTGAGCTAGAGAGTTGTTGTAAATCCACGGATTCAACGCCATAGCGACCAATGGCCTGTCGCCCTTGTTCTGGGAGTTGTGCGCCATTGAGCGTGATGGCAATTTGCCGACGGTTTTCACTGCGCTCTATGTCGATCTGGGGTTGTTGTCTGTTGAGGTGGAGAAAAAAGCCGTTGCGTGTGATTTGGAGGGCTGCATTAGAAGGCTGTACCGGGGTTTGGGAGGTGGTGCGGATGGGGGTGGGGAGTTGGACTGACCATTGGTTGGGGGTGTGGCCGGTAAAGCGGACTTGTTGAGGATCAAGGGTATAACCGGGGGCTAATTCGACGACTAAACGGGTGGTTTGGGCGTTGAATTGTCCGGCCCGTACTGAGTCAATGACTCCCCCAATGGATTGTCGCATTGTTCCCCGGCCTAAGCGAGTGCCGGGTAAGTCGATGACGAGACGACTGGGGTTGGAGATTAATTGGGCGGTGGGTTGAACGCTGCTAGTGGTGCGAAAATTGAGTTGATTTTGGGAGGCATCAAATTGCCAAGAGGCTAATTCTGCGGCTTGTACGGGAGTTGTGGCCGTAATGGCAACTCCTGCCGCGATCGCGCTTAAAAAGAACCGATTGAAACCCATGAGACTTTTGAGTGTGAGTGAGCAAGATTAAAACATCTCAAGACGGGAGAATTAAGGTCTTGTCCCGGCTTTAGCCCCACTTGTTATTGGGGATGTTTTAAGTTTGTGTTTCAGACGTGCAAGGATATTAAAAGATTCCGCTTCGCCTGTGGTGAAACTTTGGCCAGTCAGGGAAGACAGCCCCCCTCTCCTTAAACACAACCTCGCTATCTAGGGTTTTTCAGGGATTCTTCACGGTTTCCGGATCATTCCCCTCACATATAATCCAAAAAGCGAGAAACATCTGGAAGTGTTTACTCGTTAACCGCTCTTGGCTCTATTCGCAGCTACGGGAAGGTTATCTCTCCCCACTCCCTCACCTCACGAAGTAGGTGGGGGTCATTGAAGAGATTCTAATTACTCAAAGCGCGGAGAAATTGCTGGAGACTGCCTAAAATGCCTTTGTTTTGGGAGGGGATTTCGATGCCTTCGGGTGCGTCTTCGGATTCTCCGTTTAAAATGCGCTCTAAGCGGTCTCCGACGGGTTTCTGGGGTTCTTCGGCGAGGAGTTCGTAACTATTATCTTCTTTTTCAATCCAGACTTGCCAGAGGGAGGGATAAGACCGGAAAATCGCGCCGCCGTCGAAGGGTTTGATGTAGTAGGCGGTTTCGAGGGTGCTGAGGAAGCGATCGCGCAATTGCCGGGCTGCGTAACCAATACCCACAGTGGCGACGCTTTCTAGTTGGGGGATGAGGAGGATTACGGGGCGATCTCCGGCTAAATTGCACAGTTGTTCGACTGGGCCCACTTCTACCGCAGAGGGAGCAATGAGGAGGAAGATTTGATCCTCGTCGCTAACTTTGTTTTCTACGGGGGTGAAGCGACTGCCAATATCGGTCACACTAAATTCTGTATCTCCCCAGTCGCGTCGAGCGAGGGAAGCGGCCCCAGTATCGGGAAAGACCACTTTTAATCCTGAGCCGTAGTCTTTGCTGAAATATTGGGCAAACTGGAGGGCGATGGCTTGCGCTTTCAGGGCAATTTCGGGGATGACCAGTTCGACTTGGACTCGTTGTAGTCCGGTTTCTAGGGCGGTTTCTACGGCTTTTTGGGATTGCGCGATCGCATCTTCGAGAGTTTTGGGAATTTCTAACATCAGGACCAATACTGCTACTGTCACCTATTTACATTGTACCCTAGGGCTGGTTAGCAGTTGATAGTTGATAGTTGATAGGGGAGATGGGGGAGATGGGGGAGTAACTACTGGTTACTGGTTACTGTTTACTGTTTACTGGTTACTCTCGGTGAAACTAAAAATCGCTGGAAGTTGGCTAAAAGCCTTGCTGTGATTAGTTTCTGACCTTCTTGTTAGGTTAACTTTCTCCTCCTTCCTTCTGGCAGACTGAGCGAAGTCGAAGTCTGCCCTCTGCCTCCTGCCTTCGGATGCTGGTAACAGTTTACTGTTCCCAGTTCCGGAGTTCCCTGTTCCCTTTTTCACAAAGCAAAATCCGCCTTAAACTGTTGCCGAGTCATGGGTTGGTTGAGTAAGAGTCCTTCACCCCCCAAAACCTCCACAGGTTGCCCCTCAATCTCTAACCAGACCTTTCCTTGGGGGTTAACACTGGTGGCCGTATATAACACTTGGGCCACTCGGCCTGTCATAGACATTGTTCCCCCACCAAAGGCAAAATCCTCGGACAAATTCACATGAATGCCATCCGCTTGGGTCTGTACCCCTAACAGCTTAGTCCCTTCCGGGATAGTTGTGGCATACGCCTCACTCTCCGGCCCGTTTAACAGTTGCTCAAAAGCAGTGGTGAGAGTATCGTCTAAAGACCCATCCTCTTTGGTTTCGATGGTGACAGGAGAGGGAATTAAATCAATTTCTCCACTGTCCGTATCTAACCAATAGAGTTCCACCTGTTGGCTTTGAGAGGCTTGTTCTGTGCCAGAATTTTGCTGTTCTGGGGATTGTTCTGAGGCGGTGGGGTTTTCGGAGTCCGGAGAGGGTTGTTCGCTGTCTGGGGCGGGATTTTCTACCGTGGGAGAGTTATTTGTGTTAGGGTTCGGGGCATTATTACATCCCCCCACCGTCAGGAGTAACCCAGAGAGTGTGGTAATGAGGGTGAGATTTAAAACTTTAATGTATTGGCGTTTCATAGGTTTAACAAAATAGAGTCTTCTTTTCTTTCATCAGGCCACAGGTCAGGATCAGGAGTATTATCATAACTTGACTGTCTCAGGACGTGGAGAACATTCCCTGTCGCTCACTTTATCCGGGTTGATCTCCAGGGTGTATCGTTGAAAGGACAGTGACTTCTCCTGGGGTGACAGTTAATCTTGCGCGGGGAGATGCACGAAGGCCGCTAGATTGAGGGCTTGGTCATCTATTTCTAATTGTAGGAGGCGAACCGTAATTCCGGTATGGTCGAGGGCGTTCAGAGTGAGGCGATCGCGCAAATTCTCCTCCACCACCCCCATAATAAAATTAGGCAATTCTTCCCCATCTAACCAAATTTGCGGATTCTCTAAGGCAATTTTAGCCCCCGTTTCCAGTCCCAATCCCGTTTCCAGTTGTAGATCAAGTTCTTCACTCACCTTCCCCTCTCCATCCAAGGCCCGGAGTTGTGCTTGCAGTTGTAAGCGGTTATCGTCGAGAAAATCAAACGTCAATGTCGTCAGTTCGTAGCTTTGCTCCGCACGTCCAGGTATATTGGTGGCAATACCTTGGGCAATTGCTTGTAAACGCTGCTGCCACTCCTCCGACGCTAACATTTGATTGAGATCAGCTTCCGTCATCTGCAAACGTACTCCCGCATTGAGAGGTTGACGGAACACCGTGCGAAAGTCCTCCACCCCATTTTGTATCGCATCGAGATCAACATGAACCGGATCGGTTTCCAACTCTAACACTGCCACCCGCAATTCCGGAGTCAGATAAACCCCCCGACTGGCCAAGCGAACTTGGTCTATTTTACCCTGTAACACTTGATGGGTGGGGGTGTTGTCGATACGAACTTCAAGGGTGTCAGACGGGAGACGGGACCGAATCTGATTTTCAACCACCGTATCCAAAATCACCCCCACAGGGGTAATTCCCGCCAACAACCCCGATAAAAGAATCGTAATCCATTCCATCTCACATCCCTCACAATCCTAAACTATTCACAATTACCATCCAACTGTAGCGAAACGGGAAAATTTATGTTTGTTGTTTGTTTTTCGTTATTAGTTGTGGGTTATTTGTTCTTAAAACAGCACCAATCCGTTCGTAGTAAGCTCTTTATAGCTTCCCCATCCGTTCGTAGTAAGCTCTTTATAGCTTCCCTCCGTATTTTTAATCCTTAATTAAGCGACTTTTGGACTAATTTTTCTCACTTCTACTTCATTTTCAACCAATCAAAGATTTGTGTTGCAGTAATTTTGAGTTCGATGTCAGTCAACACAGGTAAGTCATCTTGTCCAGAAAAAATAATGGGTTCTTGCTTCGGTTGAAAAACGAGAATAGAACGATCACTGGGATCAAGTAGCCACCCTAATTGACTCCCATATTTTAAGCAATGTAAAATACTGGCTGTAACGCGGTTAGAGGATTGTTCTGGAGATAAAATTTCAATTGTCCAATCAGGAAATGAATTAAACCTGTTGATTAAATCCCCTTCGGGTGTCGTTGGGATTCGCTCCCAGCGTAAAATGGAAATATCAAGGACAAGGGAGCGATCGCCGAAAGTACATCGCAATTCTGGAAAAGCACAAGCCGTTTGTTTTGCTTCCCCCACTTGGTTAATCGCTTCGCACAGTTTAAACTGTAAGCGGCTATGTTGCGCTTGTGGCATTGGTTTTTGTCTCGCCTGACCATTATATTCCCAAGCCGGAGATTCCTCAATATAGGGCATTTTGAGGAAGGTTTCAAGGCTTAAAGACTGGACAGGGGTGCTAGTCATAGTTGGGATATTCTTTCTTCGATTTATTATGGCATAGAGGAAGAATGGGACGCAGAAGTGAACATCTTTAAAAAATTGAGTTTTTAATTTTTATTCGCTGAAAATCTCTTTGAAAAGAGGCTAATAATTTATTGACTTCATTCGGAAAAGTAGGATAAATATTATAAAAAAAGTTTTTATTATGTGCTATCAAAAGTTGGGCTATTTTTTTAGAAAATGTATTAGAAATTAAATAATAGTTTTCTTGTACGTCAAAATCAGCATCTAACCCTAGAAAAGAGCGACCTAAATCAAGATTCAGTTTAGATTTATAATACTTGCATTCACAACCCATGATGATATCTTTGGATTGAGGTGTTTGTTGATTATATTTTTTGTCTCGACAAGACTGTGCTTTGTCATAAGGAATAATACAAATATCACATTCATGTTCAACACCTGACTTACCTTGAGTCATGATTCCAACATGAACTTCTAGTTTAAAGTTTCGATCAAACTCTAAAACTGCGTGAGTAAAAGAATCATTATTTGTGTAAATTTGTCCCGGACTTTGACGAAATGTTAAAAGTTTAGCTCTTTTTCCACTTCCATTAAAATATTGAACTGGTCTGAATGTTCCTTCTGCTCTAGCTGCATTAATAATAATTAAGAAAATATCGGCAACGTAAGATAAATAATTATATTCATAACTCTTTTGCCAATAAGGCCATAAATATTCACGACTCTCAAATTCCGTTTTGAGTTCTCTATATATAGAAGAAACTTCTGATGCTATAGGATACCAAAGTATTGCTCTTGCAAGGTCTCGTAAAGATATTTTAAATTCGTTTATTTTTTCTATCATATCTTCACTTTCTTCTGCATCTATTTCAAATTCTATGAATTCTCCTGTCTCATCTAGAAAATGAATAACTGCTTCTTGTAATGTTTCTTCTTCAACTTCGTTTGTCAATAACTCTATAATTTCTTGTCTGAAGTACGTTATATCTGTAAATGAATTTTCAATGGTGTCAATTAATAAAAAAAGCTTTTTTCTCCATGGTTCTTCATCTATATATAAATTATCATAAGAGCTATAAATTTCTGATTTTTCTTTATCTGGATATAACCAATCTTTATATAGTCTATTATTGGAATACAAAATTGGTGATCGGTCTCTGTAATATGACTTAGGATATCTATCAATAGTCAATTGATCCTCTGGATTTTTTTCTTCTATTTCATCTACAATCCAGCTTAAATCATAGTCAATTAGCAACTTTTTTAGTTCCTTATATACTGTTTTGCATTCGTCTTCAAGTATAGCCATAACTCCCTCTAATTGAAATTACTCAAAGTTTGTAAATTTTATTTATTAAATATGTTCTTTGAGACAAACATAATTATCCCTACTCAACTAACCCCAATTAAGTAAAAATTGTCCCACCCATCATCTTCTGATACCGCACCTCCAACTCCTCCTTTAACGACGGTAAACCCGCCAACTCCTGATCTGCCAAAAGAATCTTCTCCGCCGCTTCCCTAGCCAACTCCAACACATCTTGATCTTCGACTAAACTCGCCAAAGCAAAATCCGCTAACCCCGACTGACGAGTCCCCAAAACTTCCCCTGGCCCCCGCAACCGTAAATCCATTTCTGCAATAAAAAAGCCATCCTGAGACTGTTCTAACACCTTTAACCGTTGCTTCGCATCGGGATTATTACTACTGGTCATTAATAAACAATGGGACTCGTGAGAACCCCGGCCAACTCTCCCTCGTAACTGGTGTAATTGGGACAGACCAAACCGTTCCGCATTCTCAATTAACATCACTGTAGCATTGGGAACATCCACCCCGACTTCAATGACTGTCGTAGAAACAATAATTGGGGTTTCATTCTCCCGAAATCGGGTTAATGCTTCATCTTTTTCCGAGGAATTTAAACGACCATGTAATAAACCAATTTCTAAGTCCGGAAAAACTTTCTCTTGTAAATATTCATGTTCCTCCACTGCGGCCTTCACATCTAACTTTTCTGACTCCTCAATCATGGCCAAAATCACATAGGCTTGGCGGCCTTGGGAGACTTCCCGACGGATTAATTCATGGGCTGTTTTACGCTGTTTAGCCCCTAAAACCGTCGTGTTAATGGGTTGTCGTCCGGGGGGGAGTTCGTCAATTTGCGACACCTCTAAGTCCCCGTGGAGGGTTAAGGCGAGGGTGCGGGGGATGGGGGTGGCGGTCATGGTGAGGACGTGGGGGGAGTCCCCTTTATTGAGGAGTTTTGCCCGTTGTTGTACGCCAAAACGGTGTTGTTCGTCGATGACCACTAACCCTAACCGTTGAAACTGTACGGGGTCTTCAATTAAGGCGTGTGTCCCCACCAGTAAGGGGAGTTCTCCGGTGAAGAGTTGACCGTGAATTTCGCGCCGTTTGCGGACTCCGGTTGACCCGGTGAGGAGTTCGACGGGGAGGTGGAGGAGGTTGAACCAAGTGACGATTTTTCGGTAATGCTGTTCGGCGAGGACTTCAGTCGGGGCCATTAAGGCGGCTTGATAACCGGATTGGAGGGCGGCGAGGATGGCGAAAATAGCGACGACGGTTTTCCCTGACCCCACATCCCCTTGGACAAGACGGTTCATGGGGGTGGGGGCGTTGAGGTCTTGTAAGATGTCGCTGACGACTCGTTTTTGGGCGTTGGTGAGGTCGAAGGGGAGGAGGTCTTTAAACCGTTCCATGAGTTCCCCGGTGGGGGGGAAAATGGCACTGGTTTGCTCTTGTTTGTGCTGTTGGCGACGTTGCAGAAAGCCGAGTTGGACGTAAAAGAATTCGTCGAAGATGAGTCTGCGTCGGGCGTGGGTGAGGGTTTCTAGGTCTTCGGGGAAGTGGATTTGGGTGATGGCTTCTTGAAGATTAATGAGGCTGTATTGTTTTTTTAGGTCCTTGGGGAGGGGGTCTTGGAGGTGTTGGACGGCGGGGAGGGTGGCGAGGACAGCCCGACGGACGACATCGGCGGAGACTCCTTCGGTGAGGGGATAGACGGGGAGGACGCGACCAATGTTGAGGGATTCGATGGTTGCTCCGGGGCCGTCGAGGATTTCGATTTCGGGGTTGTCTAGGGTGATGCCGTATTTGTTTTTTTTCACGAGGCCGGAGGCGGCTGCGATCGCGCCTTTCGGATAATTCTTCTCCATTAATTTCTGCCAACCGCGATTGGAGAAGTAGTACCCATTAAAGAAGCGGGTGAGTTTGAGTTGTCCGGTGCGATCGCGCAAGCGAATATCTAAGATAGTCAAACTTTTCCGTTTCGGACTACTAAAACAACTACAACTCTTAATCGTCCCCACCACCGTCACGGTTTCCCCCGGCACAAGTTCCGCAATATCCACCTGACGGGCATAATCAATATGGTCACGGGGATAATAAAACAGCACATCCCGCACCCGCAACAAGCTCAACTGTGCCAAGGCTTTACTACTCCCCTTACGGACAATTTCCGCCACTTCCGTCAACGGATCATCTAAATTGGGGATTTCATCGACTTCACGGGGTATAGAGTCTTTAACCCCCACAGGTTGAACTTTAGGAGTTGGAGTTGAACGAGAGTCGCGCTGAGGTTGTTCTGCACTACACTGGAGATTCTGCACCAAATGCCGAGCAGAGGAAACCAGCGACTTCCGTTCTTCGGGAGGTAAATAGGGATATTGGGCAAAATGTTGGGCTAACGTTTGCCATCTCCGGCGTTGGTCCGGTGTTCCTAGAGATTGGGGCAACATTTCCCCAAAACTGAGACACATAAACTCATGGAAGCGGTACTGATTCCCCTGTAAATTGGTGAATCCTCGGTCTGCTTCCACGGCCAGAGCTTTTTTGAGTCTCATCCAGTCTGGTTGCATTGTTTAGTGGGTAATGGATAATGGGTAATGGATAAGTGGCGATCTAGCCGAATTGTTCGGATTTACAGAGTCTTGCCATAGAGGCAGCGATCGCATCCACATCGTCTCTTATTTTATCGGCTTTGCTAATCTTCAAACCAACTAGAACGCCATGCCGCTTCCGCCTCTGCGATCGCCTTTTCTTGGTGCAGCTTCTGATCTTGCTTGTGCAACCGTTTCAACTGTTTAATCAAACCCCGCAACTTATTCCGTTCCCCAGTTAAGGTGGGATCAGCAAACTCAATCTCCGATAACCGGAGACGAAGGGCTGTCACCTGCATCACCGTCGAATCCTTCGGCGACTTCTCATTCTCCGCCTCAATCAACAAATTTAACTGATTCGGAGCCCCACCCGCCCCACTCGGAGAATTTTCCGCCTCAATAGCCGCTTCCAAAAGTTTCGGCGGTAACTTTTTCGGTAAAATCCCCGCCGCTTGTAACCGTTGGTTTGTTTGATTAGATAAATCCTGCAACTGCTCCACAATCAAGGCTTCCGCCTGTTTAAATTCTTGGAGTAAACGACCCGGATGATTGGGATCTGTATTTCTCCCATCAGAAGACTTAGCCAACTCCGACTCCTCATCCTCCTCATCCTCCTCTACATCTTCATCCTCCTCCACATCTTCATCCTCCTCTACATCCTCATCCGACTCCGCATCCACCTGCACCAACATCTCCTGTAATTCCGCCGTTGGCTCTGTCTCCTCCTCCGTCGCCGCAATTAACTCACTCGCCAAATCCTCATCTGAATCCTCAGAATCCCGTTTTCGCGCCTCCATCTTCTCCTGCTGTTCCGCCATTTTCTGAAACAGTTGCTCCCGAATCATCTTCAACTGTTCCGGCGTAATCGGTAACTTACTCAACACTTGAGTCGGTGCATCCTCCCCAGACCCCCCCGCCTGGGATTTCTCCTGCTCTAGTCGCGCTTGCTCTAACGTCCGTAATAACTGTTCCGCCGCCGTTTGGGACAACTTCCGAATATCTTGCTGGAGTGATTGACGCTCATTAAAATCCAACTTTAAAAAAAGCTCAGGATAGGTCTGGGTACAAATTTGATAACTGGTCATAACGACACTTCGTTTCACCGACTCCCCCAGATGTGTCAGGTAGCGCGTGTATTGCTGCTCAATCTGTTCCTTCAACTGCACTACATTGTCCGCCAATCCCGCTAAATCTTGTTCAATTTTTTGTAGTGACTTGACCATATAACTCTTTTAGGCTTAACCGCTTCAATCTTATAGTTTAGCGTTGAAAAATTTCTGATCGTGTTGAGCTTTTTTAGAGAAAACCGTTATCCCTTCTTCTTTTAGTGAAAAAAGGCAAAAGTCGAAAAAACTTCGTACCTTTTGCCTTTTAGTCTCAATCTCGATTTCAGTGATCAGACTGAAATAAGACTAGAGTTGCTGATGGCTCTAGCTTACCCCTGTCCGGTTTGTGCCGCCACTTCCTCAGCCAAGTTACTTTCTTCTTTCTCAATCCCCTCACCGAGAACAAAACGGCTAAAGCGACGAACTTGGATATTTTCGCCAATTGTACCCGCCATTTGTTTTACCAGTTCTTCAACGGTAATATTTTGGTCTTTAATATAGGGTTGATCCATCAAAGACACTTCTTTGAGACGTTTTTGAATCCGTCCATCCACAATTTTTTCTCGAATATTCTCCGGCTTACTCGCCAAATCTTCGCGCCCCATTTCGATTTGCTTCTCGCTTTCCACGAAATTTTTGGGAATATCATCAACACTGACATATTCCACATTGGGACAAGCCGCAATTTGCATAGCGAGATTGTGAACCAACTCTTGGAACTCGTCACGACGAGCCACAAAGTCCGTCTCACAATTCACCTCAACTAAAACACCAACGCGGCCTCCGGTGTGGATATAACTCCCCACCAAACCTTCAGCGGCCACGCGCCCGGCTTTCTTCTCAGCAGAACTGATTCCTTTTTGCCGTAGCCATTCCGTCGCCTTGTCCATATCGCCCTCACTTTCGACAAGGGCTTTTTTGCAGTCCATCATCCCTGCTCCCGTCTTCTCTCTTAGTTCTTTGATTAATTTAGGAGAGATTTTTGGAGCATCTTTTTTAGCTGCTTCAGGTTGAGCGGCGGCTTTAGGAGCTTCAGAGGCTTCTTTTTTCGCCTGCGTTTCCTTTACTTCCGCTTTCGGAGTGGACTTTGCTTCGTCTTTTTTCTTTTTTTTCTTCGCCATGACTCTATCGGGATTCGGTGGTCTCTGACTATTTATTTTGACATCCTCTCTCAGCAAATCAAAGATTATACTGAAGGTTTACCCAACTTGGCAGTTGGGGGGTTGCTTTTGTAATGAGTCCATAGACTCCAGCCCATTATTCTTCGCTGTCGTCTTCCTCATCCTCATCGTACTCCTCATCCTCATAATCATCGTAGTCCCCTTCTTCGAGAGCGTCCTCAAACTCCTCTCGTTCAGGATCCAGTTCCCCGTGATGCCCTTCATAAATAGCATCAGCGAGCTTTCCGACAATTAATTTAATAGACCGAATGGCATCGTCATTAGCAGGAATGGGAATATCCACATAATCGGGATCACAGTTGGTATCAAGCAACGAGACAATGGGAATCCCTAATTTTTGACATTCGAGAATCGCATTATATTCCCGTCGTTGGTCAATGATCACCACAATATCGGGGGGTTTCCGCATCGTTTTGATGCCTCCCAGATATTTTTGTAATTTATTTAACTCCCGACGGAGAACTGAAGCCTCTTTCTTAGGACGTTTGGCCAACGCGCCACTTTCCTCTAAGCGTTCCAGTTCTTTGAGTCGTTCAATGCGTTGTTTAATCGTTTCCCAGTTGGTCAGCATTCCCCCCAACCAACGCTGGTTAACGAAATAAGACCCGCACCGGAGTGCCTCTTGAGCAACAATCCCAGCGGCCTGCCGTTTTGTCCCAACAAAGAGGAATTTTTTCCCTTCTTCAGCCGAAGTCCGGGTATAATCGTAGGCTTCTTCCATCAACTGAGCCGTTTGCACCAAGTCGATGATATGAACCCCATTGCGTGAAGTGTAGATGTAGTTATCCATCTTAGGATTCCAACGGCGCGTTTGGTGGCCGAAGTGAACCCCTGACTCTAGCAAGTTTGCAAGTGAAACAACGGGCATTAAATTTTCTCCTTTTCTTCGGGTTTATCCTCCATCTAGGTGTGGTTTCCACTGGGGGAAACACCCGAATCCCTAGATGTGCGAATTTTTGACAACTTTTCTAGGGTAGCACAACGGACTCCAAATTGGCCAAACTGGCCAGGCAACATATAATCCGCCCTAAATGAGTGAATTATCGTAGGTTGGGTGAAACGCAGTGTAACCCAACGTTTTTCACTGGGGGATGTTGGGTTACGCTATCGCTTCACCCAACCTACAATCAACTAAATTAGTAAAGAATTAATCATTGTAGGGTGGGCATTGCCCACCCAAAGAGCGTTTCATTATTTTTTAGGGTCTTTTGATACCGGATTCCGTCTAACCCAACATGGACAGAGGGTTTGTTGGGTTACGCTACCGCTTCACCCAACCTACAATTTTAATTGTTAATTATTAATTGTTAACCGTGATATTTTGATTAAATAAAAATTGCAATTGTTCTACATTTTTTTCTTGTAAATAAACCCGTAACTCATAATTTCCGGTCGGTAAATCTGCAAACTCCCCCGTCACCGTATAATTACAAATACATCGGCAATATTCTCCCACATTCCGTTCCACCACCGTAATCACCTTTTCCTCTTGATCAATATCACTGGATAATTCAAAATCGGCACAGCACACATAAGTTAACCCATGGGAAAAAGAAAACGCCTGTGAATCGCTGTGAATTTCCAGATTTTGAATTAAATTAGAAGCCATAGGGCGGGAACTGCGGGTATTGTCTGGGGTGCGAACCACTTCGGGTAAATGGGTCTGATAGCCCTCACATCCGCTAATGGTATAGTCAAAATGGGGACTGGGAGGGGTTTGGCTAAAGACGGTGAGGCCAAATGCGCCACAAAACAACATGACGAAGATTATTGTAGTCCAAATGGTGTGCTTCATTGCTCTGTCCCCAACCCTTGTATCTCAACTATAAGTGAAGACTCTAGAATTGGTCAGTGAGTTTCCTTTTCTCTAAGCAAAATTAAAGCCAATTTTGTGGTCTCATTTTTTTTGGCTCATACTTTCCCCCTCTTTCCCATTACATCTGAGGTTTACCACTTTTGTCATCCCGTCAGCCCCCAGTGGGGGACGAGTCCGGTTCAAAGGGGAAACGATCAGTTCAGTTTCGCACCAATGGCTACGGAAAAATTTGGGATTACCCACTCGACCCCGGACGGAGTTTAGGAAAACGACTGCTTTAAATAATGATGATTGCCAGGAGTTTGTAGAGTTACAGGGGATGTTGGTGGAGTCGGAGAGGTCTTGGTTGGTGGATGTTGCAGAGATCGACCGATAGATGTTTGATTGATCGGTACAAAATCCCAATACCACCTAAGAAGACCCGTTACACGACCCGTTTGGGATTAGCCACCCCCCATCACCGCTTGGGCAAGTCCAATGTAGAGTGGTATTCCTATGGCAAGGGCAATCGGTGTGCCGACGGCTGTGGATGAGCCGATGTAGGCGGAAGGATTGGCCTTGGGAATGCCAGCCCGTAAAGTGGGTGGCCCTGAAATGTCCGAACTGGAGGAGGCGATGACGGCTAGGATTACGACACCGCCAGGGCTGAATCCTGTGGTGATGTGGGCAATATAGCCGAGACCGAAGCCAATCAAACCATGCAACAGAGGGGCTAAAAAGGCATAGACGGCGTACCACTGGGCGACCTTGCGCAACTCGCCGATCCTTGCCCATGCTTCCATACCCATCACCAGCATCAGAACCGAAAGAAAGCCTCGGAAAAGGGGATTGAAGAAACTCTCATAAACACTTTCCGGTCGAGTTACCAAACCAAGAACGATGCCGAGTAACAGTGCGGATAGTGCCGAGCCTTGGAGGCTTTCTTTCACGATAGGCCAGATTTCGACCCGTTTTCCTGCGTTACCGCTTTTCTCATTGAGATATTCCTGCCGGGTGGTGGGATACTCCGGCTCGCTAGGATACCCGCCTGCGGCAACTGGCTGCTTGTTGAGAGAGTCCTGCTTGCTGAGAGCCTCCTCCTTGGATTTTTGCTTGCCGACATAAATGCTAGCTAAGACGATCGCGGTTACGAGTGCTGGGATGTCCATGAAAGGATAGAGGGCAGCCGCCCAAGCCTCGTATTCCATACCTTCCGATTCCAGCATTGTCAGGCCGGCGGCGAGGGTAGAGCCACTCACAGCCCCGAATAAGCCCCCGGTCGCAATGGCATCGACAGTTTTAACTTTCGGCAGCTTGGCCAAGGTGTTGCAAGCGATGAATACGATAAGCATCCCGATGACCGCCGCGAACACTGCGGGCAACAACATCTCGGCCAGATTGGCCTCGCGGATTGCAATGCCGCCCTTCAAGCCGACTCTCATCAGCAGCATGAAGACGATGAACTTATAAACCGCATCGGGAATTTGCAGTCGGCTATTGAGGGCGGCGACAACCATACCACCAATCAGAAAGCCGAGTGTCGGGGATTGTAGCTTATCCCCGAAGCGTGTTAAAAAATCGGACAAAAACTCCACGTTGTCATTCCTCCTTAATCATATCTTAGGGGTCAGGACGGCAGGCAATAGATCAATATCTATTAAAACCTGAATCTGTATGTGTTTAATTCTATGCGTTTAAGTTTATCTTAAAATCTGCACAAATTTGCGATTGCTCCCCATATATCTGCTAAGTAATGTCAAATCCTAATCATAAGTTTTTCTTTTAGTTGCAGCAAAGCCGTATATCTCTGGTCAATGTCAACGGCAGTCTAGATCAACGGCGATCGCAGCATTGGCGATCTAGATGTGTTGACCGTCTATCAGTCGTGGATGGGACGGCAAACGGCAGATTATTCGTCCATAAACTCCCCTGCCATCTCATCTTGAGTCCGGGTAATCGCCGCAAAAGGATAAGTCTTGTTTATCAAATGCTTCTGCGAATTTGAGTCGAGAGAGGGTAGTGGATTCGTCGAGTTTTGGCATAAACTGAAAAGTATTGTTTAAGGCAAACCCATAGAATTTTGTCTTAAATTGTCCAAACAGAATGCGTTAAGAGGTAACCCACATGACCCAGCAAGCTAGCAAGCTCGTCATTGTTACGGAAAAATTGTTGCTGAAAAAGATTACCAAGCTCATCGACAAAGCCGGAGCTACTGGTTATACGGTAGTAGAAGCTGGCGGTAAAGGCAGTCGCAACGTGCGATCATCAGGACAACCCACCGTTTCTGACACCACCTCGAATATCAAGATCGAGGTACTCACCGCCAATCGGGATATAGCCCTGAAGATATCGGATGAGGTTGCAGCGGAGTTTTTCGAGGATTATTCGGGCATTACCTATCTCTGTGAGGCGGAAGTTCTGCACGCGCACAAGTTCTAACCCGGAAAATGGGGTTCAATCCCGGTTCTTTCTCCTACGGAGACGCTACGCGAATGACCAGTTCATGAAAACCTTTTAACGTCTTGTGCGACTTTTTAAAACCCCTGAAGGGTGTTAGAGAAACAAGACATTGGCTAAAATAGCCTGAAATCCTGATTCTGTCCTAGAAAGTCGCACATCACGTTTTTAGTAGCGTCCTGTCCTGTAACAGTCGAGACGTTGAAAATGAGGGACTTCCCACTCACGATGTTAACAGTCAAGCAGCAATAGCCCCTAAACTTGCGTTAGGGTCAGGTTAACGGGACAATTTGTGGGCAACTCTTTCACACAGGTTACTATGAGTAAACTAGCCATTATCAGCGTCAGCGACAAAACGGGCATTGTTTCCTTTGCCCAACAACTGGTTAACGAGTTTGATTTTCAGATTATCAGTAGTGGGGGGACAGCGAAAGCGTTACAAGATGCGGGTATCCCTGTTACTAAAGTGAGCGACTACACCCAGTCGCCCGAAATTTTAGCAGGACGAGTGAAAACCCTCCACCCCCGCATTCATGGGGGCATTTTAGCCCGGCCCGACGTGCCGGAAGATATGCAGGAATTGTCAGACAATGACATTCAGAAGGTTGATCTGGTGGTGGTGAACCTGTATCCCTTTGAGCAAACCATTGCCAAACGAGATGTCACAGTAGCAGAAGCCATTGAAAATATTGATATTGGCGGGCCGACTCTCCTACGGGCTGCGGCCAAAAATCATGCCCATCTGACAGTGCTTTGTAACCCTCTCCGCTATGAGGACTATTTAACAGAGTTACGGAATAATAAGGGGGGAACGTCCCTAGAATTCCGGCAAGCCAGGGCTTATGAAGGGTTTTCCATGACGGCGGCCTACGATAGCGCAATTTCGGCTTATTTTGCTGAATTAACAGACAATGCCAGCAATTTAAACATTGCCGGGAGTCCCATGCAGAAACTCCGGTACGGGGAAAACCCCCACCAAGAGGCCACTTGGTATAAAACCGGGGATGAGGGTTGGACGACGGCAGAGAAACTGCAAGGGAAGGAACTCAGTTATAACAATTTAGTGGATTTAGAGGCCGCCCGGCGTGTGATTAAAGAGTTTACCGATGAACCCGCAGCCGCCGTTCTCAAGCATACTAACCCCTGTGGGGTGTCGGTGGCTTCTACCCTCAGTGCTGCCTATCAGCAAGCCTTTAATGGGGATTCTGTGTCGGCGTTTGGGGGGATTGTGGCGTTAAATCGGCCTATTGATGCCCCTACTGCTGAGGCGATGACGAAAACCTTTTTAGAATGCGTTGTTGCCCCGGGTTGTGAGGAGGCGGCCAAGGCGATTTTGGCGAAAAAATCCAAGTTACGGGTGTTAATTTTGCCTAATTTTAATGAGGGGGCGTTAACCAGTGTGAAAGCTATTGCGGGGGGAATGTTGGTGCAGGCCGCCGATGATTATATGGATGATCCCAAGGAATGGCAGGTGGCCACGGAGACAAAACCCACGGATGAGGAGTTGGGGGAAATGATCTTTGCGTGGAAGGTGGCCAAGCACGTGAAGTCGAATGCTATTGTGATAACCCGCGATCGCGCAACCCTCGGAATCGGGGCCGGCCAAATGAACCGGGTCGGGGCCGCCAAAATCGCCCTAGAAGCCGCCGGAGAAGCCACTCAAGGCGCGTGTTTAGCCAGTGATGGCTTTTTCCCCTTCGATGATACCGTCCGCGCTGCTGCCGATGCAGGGATTAAAATGATTGTGCAGCCGGGAGGCTCAATTCGGGATAAAGATTCCATTGCAGCGGCCAACGAACTGGGCATTATCATGGTCTTAACTGGGACTCGTCATTTCTTACATTAATTTTTGGTTGGTTGTTGGTTGTTGGTTGTTGGTTCTTTGTGAACAAGAAAACAGGGAAATCCGGAAGGGAATGGTAAGAAATCACAATATCTCAACATCCGGGAAAAAGATGCTGTAGGGATCAAGATGCTGTAGCGATTAAGATGGTCGCACTACAGGAGTTTTCCCATTATAGAAGTTGGGTTTAAATGACGAACCGCTTAATACCTAAGCCACAGGTATTTTCAAAATAAACTCACTCCCTTGTCCTAACTGAGAATGACATTCAATCGTCCCACCGTGTTTCTGTTCGATAATTTGTTGACTAATTGCCATTCCTAACCCTGTTCCTTTCCCTACATCTTTCGTCGTGAAACCTTGCTCAAAAATCTGTGTCACTACCTCTGGACTCATTCCCACCCCATTATCTTTAATCTTCACCCAAATTTCTTGCCCCTCCTGTTGAGTGGTGATCCAAATTTTGTTCGGGGTTTGGCGAATCTCTTGAAAAGATTTTCCTTGGTTAGACTCCTCTAAAGCATCAATGCTATTGGCGAGGATATTCATAAATACTTGGTTTAACTGACCGGGGAAACATTGAATTGTGGGGAAATCGCCGTAGTCTTTAATAATTTCGATTTCAGGACGAGTTTCATTGGCTTTGAGACGATGTTTGAGGATCATTAGGGTACTATCAATCCCTTCGTGAAGATCAAAAGCGGTTTTGTAGTCCTTATCGGTACGGGAAAATGTCCGCAGACTGGTACTGATATTTTTGATGCGATCGCACCCCACTTCCATAGAGGCGATCATTTTCGGCAAATCTTCTAAGAGATACTCTAAATCAATCTCTTCGGCATGATCTTCAATGTCTGGGGAAGTAGGAGACGTTTCTGCGTATAGGTTTAAATGTTCAATTAAGTCCGTTAACCCCAGTTTCGTTTCGTTTAAATTCCCCGCAATGAATCCCACAGGATTATTAATTTCATGGGCAACCCCTGACACTAAATTCCCTAATGTGGACATTTTTTCATTTTGGACAATTTGCAGTTGTGCTTGTTTGAGGTCAGTTAACGCTTGTTGCGCTTGTTGATACAGTTGAGCATTTTGCCAAGAAATGGCCACTTGGGTACAAAGGAAGTTCAAGATTAAAATGCGATCGCTGGTAAATATCTCTGCAATGGTTTGATGTTTCAAATAAAGAATCCCCACTAAGTCCCCTTGGTTCAAAATTGGCAGACAGAGGAGACTTTGAGGGGTTTCTTGTTGCAATGTCTCATCGATCACGGGTAAATGGGTTTGACCCCGATCAATCATTACCACTTCTTGGGTATTTTTGACGTACTGAATGAGCGTTGTGGGGACAAGGGGATGGGTCTCGAAGGGGTCAGAGAGGAGTTGTATCTCGTCTGGGGTGGCAATGGCTTTCACTTGCCATTGAGGGTCTGCACGGAATAACAAAATACATTGATCTGCCCCGGAATGGTGCAAAATAATCTCTGTGAGTTGGTGCAGGAGATCATCAATGTTCATTGTCCCGGAAATGGCTTGGGAGGCTTTGAGAATCCCTGCAAAATCTAAGACGCTGTTTATATTAGAACCTGAAGAAGAACCAGTTGCAGGGGTTTGACCCTGGGTAGAAACTTTGGGAGTGGCTACAGAAGCTAGGGTTTCCAGTAAGTTAAAGGAAACGTGAGTTTGGAGAATGGGTCTGAGCAGGTCGGGGTAACGTTCTTCTAGGTCGTTGGTTTTGGCTTTTGCCCCCCAACGACCATAACAGTAATAGGCTTCTTGTAAATAGCTGGCGGCGACTTTTTCTTTCCCCCAGTGTAGATAAAATTGGGCTGCGAGTTCATTGGCTAAGGCTTCTTGTTGGAGGTATTGGTGTTCTTTGGCTAATGCGATCGCGTGATCGTACTGGGTGATAGCCTCGGCATAATTTTCCTGAATGCTGGCTTTTTCCGCGTCCAGTAACGCGGAAAAGTGTTGATAATTTTCAGGACAGTTTTCTGCCCACACTTTAAACTGCTGACAATGGCCTTCTAACTGCTCAAACCAGTCTTTTTGACCCGTTTGTGCGCCAATTTTGGCGATACTCAGGGCTTGATACAAATCATGTACGATCAGTTGGTATTGACTATAAAGCGAAGGATGGGTTTTTTCAGCCGTTAACCCCAGTTGATACGCTTCCTGGTAGTTTCCGTAGTGGAAGGCGAGAAACGCTTTAGAAAAATAATAGGTACTCATCCCAAACAGATATTGAGTCTTGTTAAACAGCTTCAGCGCGTTTTCTTCTTGAAACTGCTGATCATCCAAACTCAAGCGGTTTGGTAGTTTACCCTGGAGGTTGGCGACTACTTGCTGTTGAATTGCGATCGCAAATGCCGCAGGGGGTTCTTTTTTCTCAGCAAACTTAAACAAGCTATGATGCTCTGTAAACACCGTTTCCAAGTTATCAAAGAGTAATAATTTTTTCCAAAAATTAAAAGACCCTCCGTGTAAACACCAAGATAACTCTCCCGCTTCTAAAGCAGGTTGAAATGAGGCTTTAACCCATTCTAAACTTTCTGCTAACGGTCTTCGCCAATGGCTCAAAAAACTGCCAAAGGTCATAGATACTTTAGCTTTAATCACAAAAAGATTTGCCTGTTCATTCAGGTGGAGTCCTAATGCACCAAATTGTTCACCTTTTTTATACTTCCCAAAAATACTAGATAACACAGTCCCATACCAAAGATACACAAAACCGGATAGGGTATTATTCCCCTCGGTTAAACAAAACTTGGTCATTTCTAAAACCACCAATATCATTAAATGGGGATTGGTGATATAAGTGGGGGCCATTAAATTAATTAACAACGTGAGGATCATTTGCTTTTCTGCATCTTCTATTAAAGGCAGATGCTCTAATTCAGCAATATCACGATTTCCCATCTGCTTTTCAATGTGTTGGGCGACTGAATGTAGCATTTCTTTGCTCACATTTTCAGGTAATTCTAAACCCAACATTTTTAAACTTTTTAAACCCACTTTAATCCCTTTGTCATACAGTGCAAGATTTTGGTATTGCACCAGTTGAATGGCATGAATTGAGGCTTGGTCTAATTTAGACTGGCTTTGGTCTAAAATGATCTTCACTAATTGTTCTGCCTGTTCAACATTGCCCGCCAAATATTGACATTCTAAACATTCTTGATACAAAGCAAAAGTGAGTTTATAGTTCGTTTTCCAAGTCTGGTTCGGGAGAAGTTTAATTCCTTGAGACAAGAAATCAATACTCGCATTGTAGGCAATAGATGCTTTCGCTTTTTGTCCTGCCCTTAAATTCAATTCACAAATTTTTAAACGTTCTTCAACTTCAACAATTTGAAACACTCCTTTATTCAAATGACCGACCACATCAAAAAGAATTTCATCTAAGTCTTCTGCGGGAGTATTTTCTAGGAGTAATTGACCTAAAGTGTAGTGAAAAATTGGCTTTTTTCCATCTTCAATTAATGAATAAGCTGCTTGTTGAACCCGATCATGGAGGAATTTATATTGTGAATTAGAATACTGCCTGTGTAAGTCCGTATCATCTTCTCCTAGATACACTTTGTAGGTGTCATCTTGAGGTAAAACTAATCCTTCAGCAATGGCAGGCCAAAGAGATGCTGCGGTTTCTTCTGGTGTTGTTTCTCGGACGATCGACAACATATCTAAATTAAATTGGTTGCCGATACAAGCAGCCAATTTTAAAACTTCTCGCGTCTCTGAAGAAAATTTTTGCAACCGTACAATCATAAATTGGACTACATCTTCAGTTAAAGCTAATTCTTGTATTTCGGTGAAATTATATTGCCAGTATTGCTGCTCAATATTAAATGTAATTAAGCCATCATTCTGTAATCCTTTGAGAAATTGACTGGTAAAGAAAGGATTTCCTTTTGTTTCTTGGAAGGTTAAATTACTTAACGTTTTCACTTGGTCTAGGTTACACCATAGAGTATCAGCAATCCATTGATTAAGCGTTGCGGCACTCAAAGGTTTTAAAATAATTTCTTCTAAAAAAACTTGATGTTTTTTCATTTCTTCTAAGGTGATAATCAAAGGATGGCTGGCATCTACTTCATTGTCCCGATAAGCCCCAATCATGAAAAGATAATCACTCTCAGACTCACTCATTAACAGTTGAATTAATTTTAAAGAGGCAGAGTCCGCCCATTGTAAATCATCTAAGAAAATGACGAGGGGATGGTCTGGGGCAGTAAAAACATTGACAAATTCTTGAAACAGTAAATTAAAGCGATTTTGGGCAGCACTGCCAGAAAGTTCCGGGACTGGCGGTTGTTTTCCGATGATTTTTTCCAGTTCAGGAATAACTGCAATAATGACTTGGCCGCTATCTCCTAATGCGTCCAATATTTTCCCTTTCCATTGTTGTAATTGATGGTCACTTTCTCCTAACATTTGTCCCATTAAATCTCGAAAAGCCTGGACAAAGGCACTAAAGGGGATATTCCGTTGAAATTGGTCGAATTTTCCTTGAATAAAATACCCTCGTTTTTCGACGATGGGTTTGTGAACTTCGTTGACCACTGCTGTTTTCCCGACTCCAGAATATCCTGCGACTAGGAGGAGTTCACTGTTTCCTTGACTCACACGGTTGAACGCATTTAAAAGGGTGTTGACCTCTTGTTCACGACCGTAGAGGGTTTCTGGGATGACAAAGCGATCGCAAGTGTCTCGTTGTCCCAGTTCAAAAGCAACCACGGTTCCGGTTTCTTCCCATTGGGTTAAACATTGTTCTAAGTCATACTTGAGTCCTAATGCACTTTGGTAACGGTCTTCTGAGTTTTTGGCCATGAGTTTCATGATCAAATCTGACAAGATTTTAGGAATTTCTTCCCTGTTCCCTGTTCTTTGTTCCCTGTTCCCTAAAACCGGAGGAGTTTTCGCAATATGAGCATGAACTAACTCCATCGGATCATCACTTTCAAAGGGGAGTGTCCCACTCAGGAGTTCATAAAAAGTCACTCCCAAGGAATAAAAATCACTGCGATAGTCAATTCCTCGGTTCATGCGTCCGGTTTGTTCTGGGGAGAGATAGGCCAATGTCCCTTCTAAAACATTGGGGGTTTGTAGGGTTTGGGTTTCTTTAGGAAGTAAGGAGGAAATACTAAAGTCAATGAGTTTCACCTGTCTCGTTTCAGGGTGAATGAGAATATTGGCCGGTTTGATATCTTTGTGAATAATACGATTTTGGTGGAGTTGATGGAGAATGTCGGCCAGTTGAATGGCAATGGTGAGAAATTCGGGAGTTGTCAGGGAGGAGGTAGGTTGTTGTTGGATAAACTTCTTTAAAGCAATATCCCCTACATCTTCCATGATCAGTGCATAGCGGTTCTCATAACGTTCTAAAGCGTAAGGTTTGACAATTCCTTCAATTTTGAGATTTTTGGTGATCGCGTATTGATTGCGAAACTGTACTAACTCGTTAAAAGAAGGATATTCTTTTTGCATTAATTTAATGACGACGGGTTTCGGACTATGATTATCGGTCTGTTGTGCGCGATAAACAATGGTGCGATCGCTTTTGTGGAGGAGTTCCTCAATGGTGTATTGCCCAATTTGGAAAGTTAGAATATTCATGGGTTCAATCAATGGAATTTTGTGATCTAACTGAGTCTAAGTATGAATTTTTGTAAATCTTGTTTGACAAAAACTACTCTATTATTTTTGAATCCATTATTTCTGAATCCATTATTTCTGAATCCATTATTTTTGAAGGTGAAGAGTAACAGATTCAAGACTTTGAGGACACAGTTGAACAAGATACAAAGATCAGACAAAAAACATCCCTATTCCTCATGTCTCAAGGGCTTTAAGCAATACTGAACATAAAATAATAGCTCTTGAGAGCAGGGGACTGACAAAATTCAATATTGCGATATTATTCTTTCTGGAAAAACTTACTCTTCTGGATTTGGATTCTTATATTCTATTATACTCTTGGGATTTTCAAATATTAAATTAATCTTAGAAAAAGAGAGTAGATGTGTGAAGAAATGATACAATCTTTCATGACGCTGACCACAACTATTCTTTAACTCATTTAACTAACCAAGGGGACTCATCCACATGGAGATTTCGTCTGAGTCCCCAATGGGAGTTACGGGAGGGGGCGATTGGCAGGCCGACGACGCTGGAGGAAATTCCTATGGCGCGGTTTTTTACGTTGGATGGGGAGACGGTGACGGGACAGCAAATTTTGCGGAATGAAAGGGGTCTGGCCCCTTTGTCGATTACTCATCAGGATGGCGATCGCACGGTGACGGTCCTGGCCAAAACGGCTATTAGGGGTCGAGAGAGGCTTCACAACCTCCCCCTCCCATTCAGAACCGTGCATGAGACTTTCACCTCACACGGCTCCTAGCTTGCTATCCCCTGTCATGGGTGCTGCATTGTCAGTTTGTGACTTAATGTCGTGGCAATGACGATGTAACAGTTGCAGGTTAGAATAATCGTTCTTACCACCTCTGGATTTAGGTTGGATATGGTCAATCTCAACCAAGTCCTCATGTGTGAAATACTGTCCACAATGATTACACCGTCCTTTTTGTCGTTTTATGAGTTTGGTGATTCGGGTGGAGATACCACCGTAGCCCTTGCTCATCCGTTTTGTCCAATAAGCCCAGTCTCCGTCATAGGGTGTTTTATTCCCCTTAACTTTGATATGTCTCTTAATGGAGGTCTCTGTATGTTTTGTCAGGGTTAGACCATCTTTTGTTTGAAAAGTCCATTTCCCATGCTTTCCTATTGCAAAGTAGTTTCCTAGCTTTTCATAGGATGCTTTTCCACATCGAGAGACCGTCCACGCCCTAAGTGCATTCCAAATCATATGATCGAGTTTGGAGAAAGTTTCCTTAGATATTACCGTTGAGTAATATCTACTCCAGCCTCTGATGATAGGATTTAGTTTATTAATGAGCGCCGCTTGAGGTGCGGTTCTGTGCCGCTTAATAACCTCTTTACAGGCATCGTAGTGGTTTTGCACAGCTTTCTTGGAGGGTTTGATACTCAACTGGTAGGGTTTTATCCTTCTTCCCGTGTTGACCCCTTTATGGATACTCACCGGGTAGTGCCGGATATTGAATCCTAGGAAGTCAAACCCAGGTTTTTCTTCATTCCATTCTGACAGGGTATTACATAACCGTGTCTTTTCTGGTTTGAGTTGTAAGCCAGCTGGTTTTAACCATTCCTCGATAAGTTGTCGGGCTTCTAGTACAACCTCTGGTGTGTTGGCTAACACCACAAAGTCGTCGGCATATCGAATGATTTTCGGGCTATAGGTTTGTTCTCTTTTCCCGTCAATAACCTTTGTTCTTGGGAAGCTATTGACAACCGATTCAATCATTCCGTGTAGGGCAATGTTAGCTAAGAGTGGACTGATGACCCCTCCTTGAGGAGTTCCCGCTTCTGTTGCCTCAAATACACCATTGTCCATAACTCCGGCTTTTAGCCATTGTTTGATACTCCGTTTGTACACAGAGGGACAATCTAGTTTTGACATAAGGTAATCATGGTTAATCTGGTCAAAACATTTAGCAATATCTGCGTCTAGTACGAATTGCTCTGTTTTGTGACATTTCTTATAGATGGCATCTATTGCATCGTGAGCTGACCGTCCAGGTCTGAAACCATATGATTCCGCTTCAAATAGAGCTTCCCATTGCGGTTCTAACCCTAGTTTAACCAAGGCTTGTTTCGCCCTGTCGTATATGGTTGGTATTCCGAGGGGGCGTTTTTCATCCCTTCCCGGTTTTGGAATCCATATTCGTCTTAGGCTTTTGGCTTTGCTGTTTTCTTTCAGCTTCTCAGCCAAGAGGAACCGGTCTTTAGGTTTGACAGATTTGACTCCGTCTATCCCTGCGGTTCGTTTACCTTGGTTATCCTGAGTTACCTTTCTTACAGCTAGTAACCTTGCGTAATAGGACTTATTAAGCAAACGTTGAAGGCGACGCGCTTTAACGCGGTTGCCACGACTTGCAGCTTGATAGATAGCTTTTTGCAACTTAAAGACCTTCCGTTGGATTTTACCCCAGGGTAGATTCTTCCATTCGTTGTTGTTCGTAGTCTTGGGTTTGAACCCTTTACTCGCTATCGACGTTTTCATTGCTACTGGACTCTCGTATCGGTTTACAAGCCGTAGTACGTCAGCTTATCCTTACCATTACAGTGAGGCATTTGCTTCTTACTACATCTCACCTCCATATCCCTTGCGCTTAGACTTATCACTTGTCTGACTTTCGACCATGTTCATCAGACAGGGAGTATGGGGTTATCTCATTCCATTTCTAAGGGTAATTCCGATTTAGGTTTGCTCTATCCCCAGGGGTATTTCTGAGTGTTAGGTGTAGGTAAATTATCAATTTCCCTACCTTTCCCCTTGCTCTTTTGAGCGCAGCCTATCAACTGATTTTGGCTACTCACTATTGACTGAGGTTCAAGTCGAGCATTCAACGTAATATTTAACCATGTCGGATTGTCGGTGGTCACGTTATTAGGTGTCAGTTCACCTTTAGTGCCTTGCCAAGCCCGCTTCAGTCCTGGAGTTGTCAATCCCAAAACTGGGGCTGCCTTTAGACGTGGGGTAGAGAATGTTACAAATTGTTAAGATTTATTACAATCTCTTAACACTACCCTTCTCAACCTTGGATTTGGTATCTGTTGTTACACTTTTACCATTTCCGTCGAGACTTAGAAACAGTTGTCAGGGGGGAACTTGGATTACTCCTCATTCACTTGAGACCCTTGCCCCTCATACGTTTCAGGCATTTCAGCCTTTGCTTTCGAGGGAACGATTCGCACTAATAAGAATAGTGTAGGACAGTCGCCAGCATCTGAAGGCAGAGGGCAGATGTTGGAGAAAGGGTAAAGTTTGCCTAAAAAGAAAGTCAGAACCCAATTACAGCAAGGCTTTTAGCCAAATTTCAGCGATTTTTAGGTTCTGGGGAGTCGCCAAATCTGCCTTGGGTTTTCACAAAATGCTCAATCCAACAAAGCCCAAGCCAAAAAACGCTCCGTATGATATAAAACAAGCTGATTACTGATCCCACAAAACACCGCATCAAAAGCGTGTTCAGCCCAAGGAACTTCCAGAAAAACCGCTAAATTCTTATCCCCTCGGAGTCGCTTATAAAGGTGGCGGCCAAACTTCCCTAAAACCAGATGGTCTTGAGCCGTATAAACTAACAGAGAAGGAGGAAGATCAGCTTGAAGATAATGCCACGGTGACGCTTGTTTATACAACTCTGGGAATTCCTCCGGAGTCCCACCCAGTAAGTCTCGCAGCACCGCACGGGTATCTAAAGGATCAGGAAACGGCAGATCATAATAACCGTTCGTCAGGTTCACAGGAGCATAATAATTAATTACAGCCCGAACCTGAATCGGACTTTCAGTATATCCGGCTAACATGGCTAAATGTCCCCCCGCAGACCGACCCATGATGACAACCCGATTGAGATCAACCCCTAACTCCTCCCCATGGTTGCGAATATACTGGAGTGCCGTTTGTACATCCTCTATTTGTGCGGGAAAGCGATAAGTTGGGGTATGACGGTAGGAGATAGCCAAGATAGTATAACCTTGATGGGCAAAATAGCAACTAAAGGCTTCATTTTTGCGGGGAGTTCCTTGTCGCCATGCCCCCCCATAAATCATAATGAGGGTTGGATATTTGCCCTCCGTTAAAGGACGGTAACAGTTGAGGGTGAGTTGTACCCCATCGGGACAAGCAAAGGGAATCTCTCGCTCAATACGAACCGGAGGGAGGGGGATGCCCCGGAAAATATCTTGCAGAATGAAGGGTTTAGGGCGCATTTGGGCTTGTTTTTCGGGGGGAATGGCTTGGAGTGCGTCAGACCCCAAAGCCTCCTCTATTGTCCTTGTAAAGCGTTTGTGGGTGGGGTAAAACTGGAGGAGGGGGAGCAGACTGAATAGGAAACCCAGTCCACTGCAAATGAGGGTGAGCAGGGGAAAGGGACTAAAACGGGAAAGCAGCAACAGAAGCGCGTTAAACCCCACTAACCCAGGACTCAACTCCCGTACACCAATTTCTAATGATAATAAGGCAAAAATTGGCGCAGGAATAATAATCCAGAGACTGAAAAACATCCCCACCCCACTTAATGCCAAGATCAGCCATTGTACGAACCAAACCCCATTCATCCCTGCTTCTCCAATTACCGAAAATCCTTATGTTTTGCCTATTTTCTTACCCGTAATGTTAACTTGAATGAGTACACTCATTAACAGAGATTGTGAAACAGCTTCAGGGTAAAGTTGCCCTAGTCACAGGAGCAACACGAGGATTGGGAAAAGGCATCGCTATTGGGTTAGGTGAAGCGGGAGCAACCGTTTATATTACCGGGCGAAGTCTTGAGACTTCTAGTGCGGTAGCGCAGAATATTACCGGGACTCTCAGTGAGACGCAACAGGCCGTTGAAGATGCCGGAGGGGTTTGTATTCCGGTTCAAGTGGATCATAGCGATGATCAACAAATTGAGGCATTATTTGCCCAAATTGACCGGGACCAAGAGGGACAACTGGATATTCTGGTGAATAATGTTTTTTCTGGGGTGCAGGCCCTTGCTAATGCCTATGGCGACCCCTTTTGGAAACATGACCCCCAACTGTGGGATGCGGTCAACCACGTGGGGTTACGGAGTCATTATGTGAGTAGTATTTTGGCGGCCCGTCTGATGAGTCAACGGGAAAACGGACTTATTTGCACCCTTTCCTCTTGGGGAGGACTGTCTTATATTTTCGGGGTTGCCTATGGGGCCGGAAAGGCAGCGTGCGATCGCCTGGCCGCCGATATGGCCGTCGAATTAAAACCCTACCAGATTACCTCAGTGTCTATCTGGCCCGGTATCGTCGGCACGGAACAAATGGGCCAATTGGCCCAAACCATGGACCCCGAAACCGATTCCCGTAATGTCGTCATGGCCGAGAAAATTAACTGGGAAACCCCCTTATTGACGGGACGTGCGATCGCAGCCCTAGCCGCAGACCCCAACAAAATGCGTTATACCGGAAAAATGCAGATTGTCGCCGAACTCGCCCAACGGTATAATTTTTCTGATCAAAACGGCGATCGTCCCGTCTCCCTGCGTTCCCTACGGTTTCTCTTTCTAGCTGCCTTCCCCCCCCTCCGTCGATACGCCCCCCTCATTCCCGATCTGAAAGTCCCTTGGTTTATACTGCTCTGGGGTAACTTAGCCTCTCCCAAACTCAAAAATTAACCCATGACAGAACTCAATCAAGCCGTAGTCGTCCTCACCGGAGCATCAGGAGGCTTTGGCCAACAGTTTACCCGACAACTCTTACAAGCAGGTAGTCATTTAATTCTCACCGATCTAGATAAAACCCGTCTCCAACAACAAGTTGCCCCCCTCCAAGAAGACATCACCACCGGAAAAGTCCTAGCCTGTTGGGGAATCGATCTCTCCCATCCCCAAGGCAGTCAAACCCTGTATGATGCCGTCCAAACCCTACATCAACCCGTTGATCTTCTCATAAACAATGCCGGAATAGGTCTTTATGGTCGCATGGATGAAGTCCCCCCAGAGCAATGGGAAACCCTAATGCAGGTGAATTTATTGGCCCCCATGCGTCTGAGTACCCTCTTTATGGCGGATATGATTCAACGACGCAAAGGACATATTGTTAATATATCCTCCCTTGCAGGTTGGATCGCTCTAGCAGGAATGGCCCATTATGGGAGTAGTAAATACGGCTTACGGGGCTTCACCGAAGGACTTTATCAGGAAGTGAAAGCCTATAACATTAAAGTGACCGGAGTTTATCCCTTCTTTAGTCGGACTCCTTTATTACAATCTAAACGTTATGGCAGTCTAGCCGAAGAAATCGGCGACATTGAAAGTATGGCCAGTGATCCCGCCCTCATTATCCAACGTACCCTCAACGCCATAGTCCAAGAAAAACTGCACGTTTTCCCCGATCGCACAGCCCAATTATTCGCGCTCCTGAAACGCTACGTCCCCAGTTTAGTCTATTGGGGGACAGAATACTTCAAGCCCAGAAAGTAGTTCAGTAGGGACGCGATGCTTGCGCCCAGCCCATTCCCCCATTAAAATCACTCTAACCAGTACCCAACCATGAACACCCAACAAAAACAACTCATCCTTGGTGCAGGGTTTGTGGGGTTAGGCATTGCCCAAGCCCTGAAAGCCGCCGGAATCGCCTATGATCAAGTGGATGCCAGCGATGATGTCGGGGGCAACTGGTATCATGGTGTGTACGAAACCGCCCATATCATTTCCTCCCGCAAAGTCACCCAATTCACCCATTATCCCATGCCGGAGCATTATCCCGACTTCCCCAGCGCCCAACAAATGCGGGATTATCTCCAAAATTTTGCCGATCATTTCCACCTCCGGCCTAACATTGAACTACAACGCAAAGTCACCGCAGTCCACCCCATTGCCGATCACCTCTGGAAAGTCACCTTTGCCAATGGAGAACAGCGCATTTATAAAGGAGTTGTCCTATGTAATGGCCATCACTGGTGTAAACGATTCCCAGACTTTACCGGAAACTTTAGCGGGGAGATCATCCACTCCAAAGATTATAAACAACCCGACCAACTACGAGGAAAACGAGTATTAGTCATTGGGGGAGGAAACTCGGCCTGTGACATCGCCGCAGAAGCAGCACGAGTGGGGGCTAGAAGTGTGTTAAGTTTGCGAGAGTCGGTGTGGTTTCTCCCCAAAACCGTTGCAGGAGTCCCCCTAGTTGATATAGTCCAAGGTTGGATGCCAGAAGCCTTACAACGGCTTCTCGCCTACAGTATCATTCGCCTCACCTTTGGGAAACATGAACAATACGGGATGACAAAACCCCAATATCGCATCTTTGAGAAGCATCCCACCTTAAATGATGAAGTTCCCTACTATATTAAACACGGTCGCATTACCCCGAAACCCGAAGTCCAACAGTTAGCCGGAGACAACGTTGAATTTGCCGATGGCAGTATTGAGGCATTTGATCTCATTGTCTGTGCCACAGGGTATCATGTAGCTTATCCTTTCCTCCCCTCAGACCTTCAGAGAGTGCGAGGCCCCATTGTGGACTGTTATGGAGGAGCTTTTCTCGCTGATTATAAGGGATTAGCCTATATGGGATGGGGCCAAGTGCGAGGGGGAGTCGGGTCCGTCATTGCTGCCTATGGGCCCCTCTTTGCCCGTTTGCTGCAACTTCAGGATGAGATTAATGTCCCCTTGGGGTTAGTCTTTAAATCTATGGGACAATCCTTACCAAAAACCCATCTCTCAGACCCTCACCAAACCTTTCGCCTGTTAAAATTGCTCCAATGGGGCTTTCCGTTAGTGAGGAAAAAAGCCCATCAGGTGGACGCAAAACATCGGTTAAAGAATTAGAGAAGTTGGAACAGATTTTAGCCTTAACGGTTCGGTTGTGGGAGGACTCCAACACGCACCTCTAAATCAACAGTTTTCCCAGTCCGGACCACCGTCATGGGCAACTCATCCCCCACTTCTACCTCAGCCACCAATTGCTGCACCTGAGACGCTTCGGTGATTTCTCGGCCTTGAATCCGTTTAATCACATCTCCCGCTTCCAATCCACTCTGATCCGCAGGGGAATTATTCATCACCCCAACAATTAACACTCCTTCCTCGGTCCCCAGTCGCTGGCCCGTCTCTTGTTGGAATTTAGCGGCAATTTCTGGGGTAACTTCCGTCATGCGAATGCCCAAGAAAGGATGGTCCACAGACCCCTCCGCAATCAGTTGATCGGCAATTTCCTTCGCTTGATTAATAGGAATAGCAAACCCTAATCCTTGTGCATTGCGGATAATAGCGGTATTCACCCCGATCACTTCCCCATGGGTATTAATTAATGGGCCACCAGAGTTACCCGGATTAATTGCTGCATCGGTTTGGATGAAATTCACCCGCTTATCGGGGACTCCAATTTGTGCGCTGGTGCGGCCTGTGGCACTAATAATGCCCGTAGTGACGGTATTATCTAAACCGAGGGGATTGCCAATTGCGATCGCCCATTCCCCAGGATCAAGACTATCAGAATCCCCCAATGCAACAGTAGGTAAATTCTCCGCATCCACCTCTACCACGGCCACATCCGTAATGGGATCAACCCCCACCACACGGCCATCTAAACTGCGTCCATCTTTTAACGTCACCGTCACCGTATCCGCACCACTGACCACATGAGCATTAGTGAGAATCTTCCCATCGTCCTCAATAATAAACCCTGAGCCAGACCCCTCTTGCACTCGTTCATCAGGAATTTGTCCCCCGAAAAACCGTTCAAAAAAGGGATGATCTGGAGTATTAACGGCCACCGTCCGCGACGCATCAATACGCACTACGGCCCCTCCCACTTGTTTCACCACATCGGCCACAAAATTCTCTGATCTCCCACTGGGAAGTTGGGCCACTTGGGGAGATGCTAAAGCGGCCCCAGGGGTGGCCTCTTGGGTGGCCTCTCCTGCGACAGGGTTAGAAACGGTGTTGTTTTGGGAATACCAGTAACTGCCCGCAAATGCTAAACCGGCCCCAACTAGCAGTAAAGACAGATTTTTCTTGAATCCAGCGAATTTATCGGTCTGTTGGTGATCTTGTGCCATAATGTATCCTTCCTGATAAGTGTGAGTTGTGGTAAGAGTTTGTCTAAGCTAAGAATTAGTCTTAATTGGCTTTAATATATAGCGAGAACCCCCACTACACCCATCATGCCTTGTCTTTCCTTTGAGCTTCAACCCAGAAATAAACCCAAGCGAAGAAAAAAGGAAAGGAAGATACATCACTTCCCCCTTTCCTTGCTAAAGGGGTGAGTCAGCTTAACTGCTTTGTGTTAAATTACACATCACATAGGAGCAAGAGATGAGTAAGATTTGGTGTGGGTGCTGACTATTCTTAGAATAAACAGGGGATATGACGAAGCTATCTCAAAGATGTGTCAATCCTGTGACATAAGCATTAAGATATTCTTGATCCGTTCCTAGTAAGCATTCAGCTATCAGCCTTTACTCCGTCAGCTTAAAACTAACATTCCGTTGGTGAAGTCTCTCAAACCCATCTTCCCCATCTCCCGACACCCGACACCCTCTCCGCATACAGATCACAGAATTGCCCAATGGGGACTGATATCATAGGCTAAAGAAGCCTAATTATTGTTTATCCCCCTTTTCCCAACGGTGTTTTTATGCCACTGACCAACACTGGAAGTATTCTGGCATCCCTAACGCAACTCAGCCAACTCAATCGTACCAGTGTTTTGACCGATCGCGTCAAAGACTTGTCGATTAATGAATTTATCTGTTTGTTGGACTTCATCACCGCAGAATTCCAACAATTTTTACGTGCCATTGACATGATCAACAACGAAGCTCTAGAAACTATGCTAGAGCAAGTCATGGATGCGTTTACCCTGAAAATTGGTCAAATTCTCCAAGCGGACCGGACTTTAATTTTCCTAGTGGATAGCGAAAAAGGGCAACTGTGGGGCAAAATTCATCATAATGATCCCAATAAGTCCCGTGATCTCCGTCTTCCCCTCAACGTCGGCATTGCAGGCCGGGTGGCCATTTCCCAAGAACCCGTCAATATCACAGATGCCAGCACTGACCCTAAGTTTAACTCAGAAATCGACGGTTTCCCCCACTATACCACCAAAACCCTCCTCTGTATGCCCATTATTAGCAGCAGTAATCAGGTCGTTGCAGTGGTGCAATTAATTAATAAAGCGGGAGATATTCCCTTTAATGAAGAAGACAAACAACGGTTTCGAGATTTTGCCGCTTCCATTGGCATTATTTTAGAAACTTGTCAATCTTTTTATATGGCGGCTCGGAATCAACGGGGGGCCGCAGCATTATTAAAAGCAACGGCAAGTCTAGGGCAAAGTTTAGACCTCGAAGCTACCTTAAAATCGGTCATGGAGCAAGCACGAAAGCTCATGAAGGCTGACCGCAGTACCCTATTTATGCTCAGTAAAGAAACGGGGGAACTCTGGAGTAAAATCCCCACTGCCGATGAGAAGAAATTACTCGAAATTCGCATTCCCGCAGACCGAGGAATCGCAGGTCATGTGGCTTCTACGGGAAAAACGGTAAATATTGCCGATGCGTACCAAGATGAACGTTTTGACCCTTCGACAGACCAAAAAACGGGATATCGCACGCAAAGTATTCTCTGTATGCCTGTGTTTAATTCCAGTGGAGACTTAATTGCAGTAACCCAGTTAATTAATAAAGAAAATGGGAGTTTTACCCGGTCTGATGAAGAATTCATGCAAGCGTTTAATATTCAAGCGGGAATTGCTTTAGAAAACGCTAAACTTTTTAAAGCAGTATTAGCAGAAAAACAATACCAAAAAGATATATTACAAAGTCTCTCAGATGCCGTTATCTCCACCGATTTATTAGGTAAAATTGTTACCATTAATGATGCTGCCTTAGAACTATTAGGCTGTCCCGAAGAATATCACAATAACCCAAAATTAGAGCAATTATGGGATTATCATTTAATCGGACGGTTTGTTTGGGATATTTTCCCCATTGAGCATTTAAAATTCAGACTCACTGACAGTTTAAACCAAGGCGCAAAACATTACGTTCCAGAACAGTCTTTATATGTTGGGGTTGCGGAGAGTCAAACCCTGAGTCAAACAGGGCAACCCTTACCCATTCTAGCCATTCCCATTGATGCCGAGCAAAAAGAGTATTTACCGTGGAATGATCTCAATGAGGAACATCCCACTTATCTTTCCGTTGAGAAACAGGAAGTCCAACCCATTGAACGCAGTGTCAATTTAACCGTTAATCCCTTGACTAACCCGGATGGAGAAGTGCGGGGAGGATTGGTTATTTTAGAAGATATTAGTAATGAAAAACGAATAAAATCAACCCTGTATCGTTATATGACTCCCAGTGTGGCCGAACAGGTGATGGCCTTGGGAGAGGACAAAGAGAGTATGATGATCGGGGAACGAAAAGAAGTGAGCATTCTGTTTTCTGATATTCGCGGTTACACCACCCTGACCGAAAATTTAGAAGCAACGGAAGTGGTAACGTTGCTGAATAAGTATTTTGAGACGATGGTGGAGTCAGTTTTCGAGTATAAGGGAACTTTGGATAAATTTATTGGGGATGCGTTAATGGCCGTTTTTGGCGCACCCTTGCCCTTACCGGAGAATCATGCTTGGATGACAGTACAATCGGCCTTAGATATGCGTCGTCGGTTAGCAGAGTTTAATCAGTTGCGGTTATTTGATCATCAACCGCAAATTCGTTTTGGAATTGGCATTAGTTCCGGGGAAGTGGTATCGGGGAATATTGGGTCTCAGAAACGGATGGATTACACTGTCATTGGGGATGGGGTTAATTTGAGTTCTCGGTTGGAGAGTCTGACTAAAGAGTATGGGTGCGATATTATTTTAAGTGAGTCCACGTATCGGCTATGTCAAGGGCGCGATCGCTTGTGGGTCCGAGAACTCGACAAAACCCGCGTCAAAGGCAAAACCAAAGCAGTCACCATCTACGAACTCCTCACCACCAAAAAAAACGGCCTTGATCTACACACCCAAGACTTTTTAGACATTTATCATCAAGGCCGAGAAGCCTATTTACAACGCCATTTTACCAAAGCCCAGACCCTCTTTCTAGCGGCCAAAGACCTCCGGCCCCACGATAAACCCACCCTCATCCACCTCCAACGGTGTCAAAGATACCAAGAAACCCCACCCCCAGAGAATTGGGATGGAGTTCATATTATGATGACCAAGTAGGTTGGGGGGAATGCCGTTAAGGGAGATGGAGAGGATAGGGGAGATGGAGAGGATAGGGGAGATGGAGGAGATAGGGGAGATGGAGAGGATAGGGG
>NZ_JAQMSD010000249.1 GCF_028330525.1 Spirulina sp. CS-785/01 | reverse complement strand
GGGCATTGCCCACCCCTATCAAGGCGAGAAATTGTAGAATAATTGAATTATTGCAGTTGGGTGAAGCGTAGCGTAACCCAACATTTTCCAGTGAAAAACGTTGGGTTTCACTCCGTTACACGGAATCTGGTTTAATCAGAAGATTAAATGTCAATTACGAGCTAGGTATATCAGGATTTTCTCAATAAGGAATTACTCCTGTAGTAATCGGATTCCCTATTACACCCAACCTACACAACAATAGAGAAATCTATGCAAGAATCAGAATACTCCCAAATTCCGGGTTTAAGTGAAGTAATGTCCAAGCGATTTCAGATTATAGACGAGGCTATTGATGAAGGATATTTAGAAAGACCCAAGACCCAAGTTTTGAATACATATCTTTGGTATGCAAATTTTAAAGGCGAATATAAGCGTGAGGCTTTTGGTGTTAACTTTTCATGGGGTGCTTTTTTCCTTGGAGCTTTTTGGTATGTCCATTTTGGACTACTAAAAGAGGCTTTGTTAATTGGGCTAATTTGCAGTATATTTATTGGTTTCATTCCACCAAATGTTACTTTTCCTAGTGTAGTTTCAGGAATAATTTATGCACTATGTTTTACAGGAACACGATATGCTAAATATAAACTGACTGGGTTTTTATCTCCAGGTGGAAATGTTTTTCTTACGATCCTAAAAACGATAGGGTTGCTTATTGTTATAACTATTCCATCAATTTTAATTAATGCAATATTGTATGGATTGGAATGATTTATTGTGATTCGTGTAAAACCCCATGGGGTTTTACACTTTGTTGAAAAATGCTATATAACCCTAAAATACTAAATATATTGTGTTGGACATAATCAATGCGTATCTCAAAATTGTCCAAACTGCGGTGAAAAGCCCCTAAAATTAATTGAGGATCATTGAAATAAAGGGCTTGTTCGGGGTGGACTTGGGTTTGTAGTTGAAAGGCAATGCCTAAACGGAGAGATTGGAGAATTTTGGGGACAGCTTCCGTATTTTGGGCTAACTGAGCTAACTCATAGGCGGCGCACAGGGCTTCCATACGGGTGGCCGTGGCGGTGGAACGGGGGGGACTGTGGAAACTGCCTAACCAGTCGATGTGAGGGGGGTTGAGGGTTTGGTTTTGCGCGATCGCATCCACCATTTTTAAGGCAAAATCAAGATATTCTGCCTTCGGACTGTGGCGATACAATTCCCGTAAACTGCATAATAACCAATGATCTTGGGAAATTGAGCCTTTTTTCCCGTTCAACTGTTCTTGCAGTAAATACCGCAACCCCTTTTCCGCCACCGTTAACCAGTCTCCTTGGGGATAGAGACGATGGATGCGTAATAACGCAAAAATCGCCTCTGCGGGATACAAAGCAGAAACAAAACCACTCACCGTCCCATCCGAATACAATTGTTGATGATGGGTAAACGCCCCGCTTTTCTGTTGTACACTACACAACCGTTTCCCCAACTCCACCACTAGGGGAAGATAGGCTTTATCTTGGCTAAGTTCAGTATATTTCGCCAAGGCAATAGCCGCCAGCGCATTACTCCCCAACTTAATCTGATTATTCTCCACCACACAAGTCCCCACCCCCGGATCAGGACAAGGTTGGATAAACTGTAATAAATAGCCAATCGCCTCTAAACTGGTCGAGAGATACCCCTCCTCCCCCGTCACCGCATAGAGGTCTAACAACGCCGAAATTGCCCCCGTATGGCGTAAAATATTGTAACTCTCCTGCCGCGTCTCCGTTTCCGGTCGATAACAGTAGAGAAAACGACCATCCGCTTCTAACCCCCGTTGTAAATAGTCCCCTGCGGCCTGCGCACTTTTTAACAACAATTGAAGGGATAATTTATTCGCATCAAATACCCGATGACCCCGATAGAGAGAAAATAACTCTTGACCATCACAAAAAATACTGGTGCAATTAAACCGATAGAGCGTTAAACGTTCCGCCGCTTCCACCCGTTGATAGGCTTCTAATAATGCAGTACGGGATTTTAAATACTTTTTAATTTGTTTAGGGAGTAAATACTGCTCCTGATTAATTAATTTATTCGCCACCAATTCTTCCGGCAAAAACGCCAAATTAGACCCCCGTTCAAACGCCAACCCAAACAAACTCCGGTCTTGGGGAAACGGTCGTTTGGCGTTGCGTCGTTGCACCACCGTCACCTGTTGCACAATATCCAATTTAAACCAAGAGGGAGGCAAGGGAGAAAAGACATTTTTCGCCTGGTCTAAAACATTTTGGATGGCCGCTTTGATCCCCTGTCCAGACCCCCAAACCAGCGTGGCCGGGGTTTCTCCATCACTGAGAGAGAGACAGAGGAGACGGGGTTGGGTGTCGTTTTCGAGGTTGGGGGGTAAGTCGAGAGACACCGCCGGATTAGTGAGGGAAAGTAAGATATTATTGGCAATTGTCGCCTGTTCCTCCATTTGTAGCAGGAGGGTGGTGCGGACTTGTTCAAACCAAACCGTTTCCGGGGTGGTTTCTACGTCGATTGTACTTTGTTCCCCCATCCTAAATATCCTCTCGGTGTAATTAACCAATCCTCGTAACGTCGGGTACTCTGATTTCCTATGATAAGGGTAGTTAACATATCAATGGGAAAATCGAGCATTTTGTCAAGGGTTGTTAACTGAATGTGTTCATCTTCGCGGTAAGCAGACTTAACTAGGGTGACTGGGGTATCCCGACGACGGTGTTCGAGGAAAATATCCCGTGCTTTAATAATTTGTTGGGTGCGACTACGGGAACGCGGGTTATAAATGGCTGTGACAAAATCCCCACTAGCGGCGGCCTGTAACCGTTTTTCAATCACCTCCCAAGGGGTCAATAAATCGCTTAAACTAATTGAACAAAAATCGTGCATAAGAGGAGTCCCCACCCGACTGGCCGCTGCTTGTAAGGCAGAAATGCCGGGAAAAACACGAACTGAGGGGGTTTTCCCATCCCATCTTTGCACCTGTAATTCTTCCATGACTAACCCGGCCATCCCATAAATTCCACAATCTCCTGAAGATACCACCGCAACGGTTAATCCCCAGTTAGCTAATTCTATGGCCCGTTCTGCTCTTGCTTTTTCTTGGGTAATGGGGAGAGACTCTAGAATTTGTCCAGGTCGAAAGAGGGGGGAAATTAAGTCTAAATAGAGAGAATACCCAATCACTGCATCTGCGTCAGTAATAGCGGTTTGTGCAGCAGGGGTAATTTGGTCTAATGCTCCAGGTCCGGTCCCAACGAGATATAATTTCCCGGTGCGTCCTGTATATTCCTGTTCCGCGACTGCTACGGCAATTGTAACTGCTCCTTGTCCGGGTTGTTTATAGATTTGTTTGGGGACTATGAGAGGGTTTGTTCTTGTTTCTCCCCCATCTTCCCCATCTTCCCCATCTCCCAATACTCCCAACCCCGACAACAAGGCCGCTGCTTCCGCGACACTTGGAGTGCCTACTTCTTGTGCAACGACAGAAGACGGGGTGGGGACTTGCACTGTTTTTAACTCCTCTGGGGAGAAGGTTCGGAGGGGATAATGTTGTTGCTCACAAAGCTCTACAATTGCCCTCTCGTCCCCTTTCAGGTCAATGGTCGCAATTCCAGCGATCGCACCCTTCGCTAAGGAAAAACGGCTGAAAACGTCGTCTAGGGCAGAATCCAGTAATGTTTTTGCTGTTCCCCGTTCACATCCTATCCCCACCCATAAAACTCGCGGATGCCATTGGACTTGGGGGACTGTTTGGGTTGAAAAATCTTGTTCTCGAAAACTAATCCACACCTCTGCTTGGGGGGAGTCGGTGGAGGTAAAAGAGAAGGGATGGGTTGCAGATAAATGCTGTTGCCAGAGGGGTGAACCGGCCTCTTGATGGACTTGTACGGGGGTTTGACTGGCGATCGCGCTACTCACTCCCGTCCAATCCCCTGTACCCTTCCGCCAGCCAAACGGCACGCCCAGAATATCAATACCACTTAACCCCGACCCATCACAACTCCCCGTAATAATTGCCGTTCCCTGTAACGTCCGGGCCACCAGTTGCGTCAGTTGGTCAGCCCCTCCCTGATGACCACTACAGAGACTAATCACAGCTTGCCCCAACTCATCCACCACCACCACAGGAGGATCAGTGGTTTTATCTTGTAATAGGGGAGCAATTAACCGCACCACCGCACCCGTGGCCAAAGCAAAGATAAACCCCTGGTATTGCGGCCAAATCTGCTCTAGATGCCCTCGTAATGAGCCTGTATAGGGCGTAACGCCCTCCATATCTTGAAATTTCTCCGGCACATACAAAACCGCCCCAGATGACGCACAGAGGGGTTTAAGGGACTTAATCCCTTGAGGAGTGGTAGCAATTAAAGCGAGGGGGTGAAAACGGTCGAAGGTCATTGTTTGTTGGTTGTTGGTTGTTGGTTGTTTGTTATTTGTGAACAAGGGAACAGGGAACTCCGGAACTGGGAACAGTTGGTTCTTTTTTCTCCCCCATCTTCCCTTTGTGTCCTTTGTGTCTTTGTGGTTCACCCATTACCCATTACCCATTACCCAAATTCTTGTCTTCTAAAGTTTCAATTAACAGCGTCATGCGGTCTTGGCCTTGGTTTAAGAAGGTTTCACACTGTTGGAGTTGTTGGACTGCGACTTCAAATTGACGAAACACTTCCTCTAAAGGGAGTGTTCCGGTTTCCAGTTGCTGGATAATGTCTTCGATTTCTTGTACTGCGTCTTCGTAATTCCAACTCATGAGGATTGTTTGGCGTTTAATACTTGCACCGTCAATTGGCCTGAGCCTAATTGTATCGTTAATTCTGTTCCGGGCGCGATCGCGTTTCCGTCTCGGACAATCGTTCCATCTTGCTGCTGCACCACCGCATAGCCTCGTTTTAACACGGCGTTGGGGTCGAGTGCCGCTAACTTCTCTTGGAATAACTGACATTGATACCGTGCGTGCTGGATTACTCTAGCCTGTTGGGGGAGGGAAGACAAGCGACGTTGATATGCTGCTAATTGTTCTTTTTCTGTGGTGAGTCGCTGTTGTAACACCCCCACTAGGGCGTTTTTTCGTTGGGTATGGTCTCGATATCGTTGTAAAATGTCAGGGACGGCCATTTCTGCGGCAGCAGTGGGGGTATGGGCGCAAATATCCGCCACTAAATCCGCTAACGTCTCATCCCGTTGATGGCCAATTCCTGTAATGACGGGCCGTTGGCATTCTGCGATCGCTCGTACCACTAACTCCTCATTAAAACAGTCTAAATCCTCCACAGCCCCTCCACCCCGGGCCAAAATCGTCAACTCGGCCCGGTTATCCCGTTCAATTCGCCCAAAGGCTTGAGCAATAGAGGCTGGGGCCTGGGCTCCCTGTACAATGGCCGGAGAAAAGAGTAAATGTAACCCCGGATAACGACGACTAATGGTTCGTTGAATATCTCCCCATGCAGCAGCAGTGGGGGAGGAGATCACCGCAATGACTTGGGGATGGGGAGGGAGGGGCCGTTTTCTCGCGGTGTCGAATAATCCTTCTGCTTGTAAGCGCGATCGCAATTGTTGATAGCGTAACTCTTTTAACCCCTCTCCCGCAGGTAACACTTGATATCCCTGTAACTGATATTCTCCCCGTTTCGGATAAAGACGCACTGATCCCAACACTAGCACCTGTTCCCCTTTTTCCGGCATTTTAACCAGTTTTCTCTGTACATTTCGCCACACCACACAGCGCAAACTAGACGTTCCATCAATATCCGTCAGGGCGAAAAATAAACCACTGGGATGCCGTTTGAGACTGGTGACTTCTCCCACTACCCACACCTGTTGTAACTGTTCATCATCCTCTAGTAGTGTTTTAATATATTGGGTCAGTCCGGTAATCGAAATTGCATTAATGGTGTTCATAGAGCCAATTAAATCTTGTTAGTCTTGACCCTTAATTTTACCTAACTAACCCGATTTATGGATAAATGTATCCCTTTTTTACCCTCCCTTTTTTCTCCAAGGCAACCCTGTAGGCCAATGTAAAGCTCTATACAATTGTCTAGGGAAGGAAAAGTGAATTTTTGCTGAAATTTTCAAATTTGACCTTCTCTCAGTTCACGATTCGTGTTAATAAGATAAATAATTGGGTCAATTTTCTATAAAATGTAAGTATTCAGGGTATTTTTCTTTTAGTATCTCACTTTTCTAATTTAATTTGCTAATTTAATCTATTTTAAATCCCCTCTCGCTAATGCAGATCAAGACTTGTCTCAATTTTTTTACTCTTGTGCTTGTAAAATGTGATGTGTTCTTTCCCGAATTTACCCGAATATTGCCAAATCAGCCCAGAAAATTCTATGGAGTCCTCACCCAAACAACGGAACTCTATTTTAATCGTAGAAGATAATCCCAATAATATTGGAGTTCTTTTTAATTTATTGATCGAAAAAGGCTTTCAAGTTCGAGTGGCACGAGATGGGGAAAGTTGTCTTGATAAAGTCAACTATGATGCACCGGACTTAATTTTACTGGATGTGATGATGCCAGGAATGGATGGCTTTGAAACCTGCGCCCGTCTGAAAGCCAACCCGACTTGGGCGGAAATTCCAGTTATTTTTATGACCGCGCTGTCGGAAACCGTAGATAAATTGCGGGGACTCCAGTTAGGGGCTGTGGACTACATTACCAAACCCTTTGAACAGCAAGAAATTTTAGCAAGAGTCCAGCTACATTTACAACTGTACAATTTAACCCAGCGACTAAAAAAGGAAATCGGCGATCGCAAGGCCGCCCAAACCGCCTTAAAGCAATTAAACCAAGACCTCGAACAACGCATTACCGAACGCACCACCACCCTAGAAAAAACCGTCCTAGACTTACAAAACGCCCATCGTGCCTTACTCGCACGAGAACAACAACTACAGCATAATGCCCTTCATGATAGTCTCACCGGACTCCCCAACCGCACCTGGTTATTAACTCGTCTCAGTCAGTTAATTAAAACCACCCAACACCATCCCCAACACTGCTACGCCATTTTATTTATTGATTTAGACCGCTTTAAGGTACTCAATGATAGTTTGGGGCATTTAGTGGGGGATGAACTCCTTAAACAAGTTGCTCAACGTCTTCAGACTTGCCTTCCCGACAACGCTACCCTGGTTCGTTGGGGGGGAGATGAGTTTATTGTCCTACTCGAACCCATTGACAGTGAGGAAGATGCGATCGCCATTGCAGCCACCATTCTCGACCGTATTACCATCCCCTTCCAACTCCGCAGTTATCAAATACACACCGGGGCCAGCATTGGCATTACCTCCAGCATCCACCGTTACCAACAACCCCAGGCAGTTTTGCGCGATGCGGATGTGGCCATGTATCACGCCAAACACGCCGGACGGGGGTGTTACGTTGTTCTTACTCCAGAAATGCAGCGTTTAGCCCTCTCTCGACTGCAACTCGAAAATGAACTAAGAGAAGGACTGGCCCGCCAAGAATTTGTCCTCCATTATCAACCCATTGTCTCTCTCTCCACAGGCAAACTGTACGGGTTTGAAGCCTTAATTCGTTGGTATCATCCCAAACGGGGGTTAGTCTCTCCCATTAAATTTATTCCCATTGCTGAAGAAACGGGATTAATCCATGATTTAGGGGAATGGGTGTTACAAGAAGCCATTCAACAGCTACAGCAATGGCACAGACAATCCCCTCAAAGTCAGGGATTGATGATGAGTATTAATTTGTCGCCCCTACAATTAATGCAAGAAAATTTAGTCGAGAAAATCGAATTTTTATTAAGAAAAGCCCAAATTAAAGGAGAACAAATCAAACTAGAAGTCACGGAAAGTTGTTTGCTCGAAGCTAGGTCATCAGAAACGCAAGTTTTAGAACGCATTAAAGCCTTGGGAATGCAGATTTGTATTGATGATTTTGGGACAGGATATTCGGCGTTTAGTCGTTTACATGAGTTCCCGGTTGATACGTTAAAAATTGATAAATCTTTTATTCGTCGGTTGCGACAAGATCAACGCAGTGGCCCCACTATACAAACGATTATCACGTTAGCTCATGGTTTACAAATGGATGCCATTGCCGAAGGAATAGAAACCCCAGAAGAACGCCAAAAGCTCCAAGATATGGGCTGTGAATGGGGGCAAGGCTATTTATTCGCCACTCCTTTAGATTCTTCTCAAGCTAGTGAATGGATTTTTAACGATTAACAATTAATAATTAATGATTAACAATTGGCTATTCGGGGGAAGAAACCGGGTTTCTATCTCAATTGGTAATTTTGGCTCATAATTCTATTAAGAAACCCGGTTTTTGGCTATTACCCATTACCAAAAAAAGCGGGGCTTGAAAAAGCCCCACAAAAATTATTATTTGAATCAATTGAACTTCATCAACAAGAAGCCGCCAATGAATAAACCCCAGTCGGTTTAGACCCACAGGGATTGACGGCATTTGTGATAAGCAATCGGAGGGTAGTCTTAACTTAGGAGAGATTGTCCGATTCGACTGTTACAAAATTTACGAAATAGTGTTTGTATTTTTAGTATTAGCCGCTTGCCTCCGGTGGAAAGAGCAATGAAAGGCAGAATTGCCCTCATCTCCAAAGGGGAGGAAAGTCCCTGAATCGCTCAGAGGGTAACATATAACATATTAGGTAAGATTTAAGAGAAATTGCTAAGAATCTGAGTTATATGCAGCGCAGGAAGGAAAGATTGGGTTTTCATGAAGCAAATAGTCAACAAATGGTCTTGTCCCTTTGGGATGGGTTGTCAAGGAGTCTGGATACTGTTGCTAGTGCTGTTACCCTTTACCAGTCTAGCTCAAACCTCCACAGCAAACACACAAATCGCTCAAACGCCGGAAGCTGGAGAGGAGACGGAGCAAGAGGTGCTGACGGTAGGGATTGGGGGTACGCCTCCTTTTTTAATTGAGAATGGGGAGGAGTATCAGGGGATTGTACCTGATCTGTGGGCGCAAATTGCCCTGATCAATGATTTTGAGTATGAATTCGTATTTCAAACGCAAACTCCAGAGGCATTACAGGCCATACAATCTGGTGAGTTAGATATTCTCATTGGCCCGTTTAGTATTTCCTCTGAACGGTTAGAGGAGGTTGATTTTACCCAACCTTTTTTTGTGTCTAGTGTCGGGATTTTACTCCCAGAGCACCCCCCGACTCTTTGGAGTCGAGTCCGACCGTTTTTTACACGGACTGCGCTTTCGTCGGTGGGTGCGCTGTTGGTTTGTCTCTTTCTGGTGGGGAATGGGATGTGGTTGGTGGAACGAAAGGAGAATCCTGAACAGTTTTCGAGGGAGTATTGGCCGGGGGTTGGCAATGGGATGTGGTTTGCTGTGGTGACGTTGACGACGGTGGGATATGGCGATCGCGCCCCTAAAACCTCCCTAGGCCGCTTTATTGCCAGTATCTGGATGCTCATTTCCCTCATTACCGTTTCCTCCCTCATTGGTGGCCTTGCGTCCGCATTTACCCTCGCTCTCTCGAAACTCCCCACGGCCCAAATTACCCACCCTAGAGACTTACGAGGCACTCGGATGGCCGTGGTGGACGGGAGTACCGGGGAAGTGTGGGCAACGGAATATCACGCTCGCTTAATTAAACGGGATACTTTAGAAGAAGCGGTGGCTTTAGTCGAAGCGGGGAAAGCGGAAGGTTTCATTTTCGATCGCCCGGTCTTAGCGTACCATCTCTCACGAAATCCTGATTTGGCTCTCCGACTTGCGGACTTTACCTTGAGTTCAGAAAACTTAGGCTTTGTGGTGCCTTACGGCAGTCCACTCACGAAGTCCTTAGACTTAGCCATTGTGAGTTTAAAAGAAAATGGCACAATTCAAACCATCAGCGATCGCTGGCTACAAGGAATTGACCCTGTGAACGAACCTCCAAAAGAAAGCGAAAGTCCTGAAAAAAAGCTGTAATCCCCCACTATTCAACTAATTCACCTAGAACTTACCGAGATAGCCAAAATCTTCCTGTAAAATGACAGGCGCAGGGTTTGTTCTCCCTCCCCTTATACCCATCACCCAGACTCGCTTTTTTCTTCCACTTGGACAACCTTTACGCGCTCGTAGAGTTTATGACAGCTACTGCAACCCAACCCAAAAACGACTTCAAATATAGCCTTGACGAACCCATTGGCCAAGGGATTTTTAGTACCACGTACCAAGCCTTAGAAGTCACCTATGAATCCCCGGTTATTATTAAAACCTTAGCGGCGAGTCTGCAAGATCATGAACAGTATCCCCAGTTTACTCGGCAGTTTCTGCGACTGTGCGATCGCTTAATCGACATCCCCCACGCCCATCTCCCCCAAATTTGGGAATATTTCGAGGAAGAAGGTGCACCGTACATTGTTTATGACCGTATTCTCGGCAGAACCTTAGCCGAGCAAGTGAAAACCGACGGTCAAGTGTCAGAACACCAAGCTCTCCTCTGGTTGGAACAAGTGGCCTCGGCGGTGACAACCCTCCATCAAGCGGGATTAAAACACCTCGACATCCACCCCCGCAATATTATGATTCGTCAGGACTCCAGAGAAGCCGTTTTAGTGGACTTTGGCCTCACTTGTGAACTCACCCCCGAAATTCGCCAAACCCACGCTAATTTAATCGCTCCGGGGTATGCGGCCATTGAACAATATGATCCCAGAAGCGAGAGCTCCTTTGCGACGGATATTTACGCTCTCAGTGCCACCCTCTATTTCATGCTCACCGGGAATGCACCGCCCCCCGTCCCCCTCTTAGGTCATATTCCGGCGGAAAAATGGCAACAATTCCCAGAGGAGATGAGTCCCCGACTACGCAGAGCAATTTTAGAGGGGTTAAGTATTGAGGCACAAGACCGCCCCCAAACTGTGGTGGACTGGTGGGCGTTGCTCTATCCGCCCCAAAAGCCTGCCCCCCCCAAACCCGTAGATTTTGCCCCTACATCCTCTCCTCGGGCAGAGGATGCGCCAGAGTCCTATGTCTCTGAACCCCCAATTGCTAACCCTCAACTCCCCCAAGTCCCCCCCCGTCCTTCTCAACCGGAGCAGAAACCCCTCGATGAACTAGAACGTCCGTCCCAAACGGCTTCTGATCAGACTCCCCCCCAATGTCCCCTTCCCCCAAAAACGCCGGCTCCGAAACGGCCTAGCCGAAAACCCCAAAAACCCCGGTTTCCGGTGGGTGCGCTGTTAATGACTAGCGCGATCGCCGCCTCGGCAGGGGCAGGGTTTGGCCTCTCCCTCCGTCTCAACCGTCCCAATGAACCCGGCGCAACCTTCTGGCACGTGGAGCAGTCTTTCCCACCCAAGGATCAGTAGTGGGTTGGGATGGGAGAGATTAGAGAGATGGGGAAGTTTCGTCTGCTTTCTGCCCTCTGCCTTTCCTTAAAAAGAAATTAAAATTGCCCCAAATCCCGCCTTGAGGCGAAGAATCGGTGAGAAATAGCCCGCGAACCTGACCAATGATGAGACGAGCAAGATATAATTTGTTACAAAACCTCACAGAATTTTAAGTCATGAGTAATCCAGTCACTCGTGCTTTCTTCATTGGTCGCGCTTTTGCTCAAGTCCTCAATGAAAAAGTCGAAGATACCCTAACCAATACCCTGAGCGACCTCGGTAAATTTGACGCAGAACAACGGGAAAACTTCCGTCAGTTTACTGAAGAAGTAATCAGTCGGGCAGAACGAGAAATGGGGCAACCCTCCGGGATGTCAGTGCCAGATAACAGTCCCAATGGGTCTCAACCCGCCGATTTACAAGAAACTATTGATAATATGCGAGCAGAGATTGCTCAACTACGGTCTGCATTGGCCAGTCATCGGCAGTCTTCTTCCTCTTGAGGAGTTTAACCCGTCCCTCACTGTTTGAGGACGAGTGCCATTCAATTAATTCCCTTGTCTTGCTTCTTTTTTTTCAAGCTGTTTAGTAAACCGATAAAACCGCGTGTCTGCTCTATCCCAGAATTTGACAGATTCTTATCCCGCTAAAACAACACCTTCGGAGCGATCGCCTGCCTACGAACAAGGGAAGGCGAAATACCGTTGGAATCAACAAAATTACTCCCGAACCCGGCGACGTTTTGATATTTGGAAGTTTGTTGGTCTCTTTCTCAGCCAACTGTGGTGGGATAGTAAACCTTGGACTTATCCCGGTGGGTACAGTGACGAAAAGCGCAGAATTCGCCGCAAAAAACAAGCGATTTGGGTGCGAGAAAGTTTACTCGAACTGGGGCCAACGTTCATTAAAGTAGGTCAATTGTTCTCAACGCGAGGCGACCTATTCCCCATCGAGTATGTGGAGGAGTTGAGCAAACTTCAAGACCGAGTGCCAGCCTTTTCCTATGAACAAGCTGCCGCCATTATGGAGGAAGACACGGGGAAATCGGTGTCGGAGTTATTCCGCAGTTTTGATCTTACCCCCCTAGCGGCAGCCAGTTTAGGCCAAGTGCATAAAGCGCAATTGCACAGTGGTGAGGAAGTGGTGGTGAAAGTCCAACGGCCCGGACTCAAGCAACTGTTTACCATTGACTTGGCCATTCTCAAACGCATTGCCCAATATTTCCAGAATCATCCCCGTTGGGGGAAAGGCCGGGATTGGATGGGCATTTATGAGGAATGTTGCCGCATTCTCTGGGAAGAAACCGATTATCTCAATGAAGGCCGCAACGCGGACACCTTTCGCCGCAACTTTCGCCAAGTCAAATGGGTCCAAGTCCCCCGTGTCCATTGGCGTTATACCTCTCCTCGCGTTTTAACCTTGGAATATTTACCGGGGATTAAAATTAGCCATTATGAAGCCTTAGAAGCAGCAGGATTAAACCGTCAGTTGCTGGCAAGATTAGGAGCAGAAGCCTATTTGCAACAGTTACTCAATGATGGATTTTTCCATGCTGATCCTCACCCCGGCAACATTGCCGTTGCGCCGGATGGGTCGCTCATCTTCTATGATTTCGGCATGATGGGGCAAATTAAGGCCAATGTCCGGGAGAAGTTGATGCAAACCCTATTTGGGATTGCGGAAAAAGATGCCGATCGCGTGGTGGATTCCCTGGTGGAATTGGGGGCCTTGGCCCCAGTGGGAGATATGGGCCCCGTGCGACGGTCGATTCAGTATATGCTGGATCATTTTATGGATCAGCCCTTTGAGGAGCAATCTGTGACAGAGATCAGTGATGATCTCTATGAAATTGCTTATGACCAACCGTTTCGATTTCCTGCAACCTTTACCTTTGTGATGCGGGCCTTCTCTACCTTGGAAGGGGTGGGGAAAGGTTTGGACCCTGATTTTAATTTTATGGAGGTGGCAAAACCCTTTGCCTTAGAAGTGATGAGTAATAGTAACGCGAGTAACGGCAATAGTATTATCGACGAACTGGGAAGACAAGCGGCCCAAGTGAGTAGTACCGCTTTGGGTTTACCCCGTCGCTTAGAAGATACAATGGAGAAGTTAGAACGGGGGGATATTCGCGTTCGGGTGCGCTCTATTGAATCCGATCGCTTGTTGCGACGGATGGGAATGATGCAATTGCTCACAAACTATACATTGTTGGTGGGTGTTTTTACGTTATCTGCTACTATCCTCTTAGTTAACGACATGATCGGGTTAGCAGCGATCGCAGCGTTAGCAGGTGTAGGAATGGGAGTAGCTCTATTCCGTCTGTTAAAACGTATCGACCGCTACGACCGACTACCCTAATCTTTTGCTAACTTCACTTTATTGATCAAAGTAGTTTATGAAACGTCGCTTCAAGGGGCTAACGGATACAGGAATTCTGCGCTCGGTCAACCAAGATGATTTTTATGTTGATCCAGAGGGGAGATTCTTCATTGTAGCCGATGGCATGGGGGGCCATGCAGGGGGGCAAGAGGCCAGTCGCATCGCCACCCAAACCATTCAGAGTTATTTAAATGAGTATTGGGAAGATCGGGGAATTTCCTCGTCGGATTTGCTGAAAAAAGCCATTGCTGAGGCCAATCAGGATATTCTAGTGGATCAAGAAAATCATCCCGAACGGGCCGATATGGGGACAACGGTGGTGATGGTGGTATTTCGGGATAAGCAACCGTTATGCGGTCATATTGGAGATTCCCGGTTTTATCGCTTGCGGAATCACAGTTTAGAACAAATGACCGATGACCAAACTTGGGTGGCCCGGGCCATGAAAATGGGGGATTTAAGCCCAGAGGAAGCCAGAATTCACCCCTGGCGGCACGTTTTATCCCAATGTTTAGGCCGAAGGGATTTAAACTACATTGAGGTGCAACCCGTGGAGGTGCAAACGGGCGATCGCTTGTTATTGTGTAGTGATGGCCTCACCGAAGAAGTCACCGACGAGGATATTCAAGACTGTTTAGCCACCAGTCAAACCTGTGAAGAAGCGGCCACCACCCTCATCGAAGAAGCCAAAAATAATGGCGGTTCGGATAATATTACAGTGGTGGTTGTAGAGCAAGGGTGATTTTGAGCCAAGGCCACTTCAAATCAAGAACTTGGCTCGTTAGACTAGAGCCAATTTTGTGAATGATTGAGGGAATAATGACCCATATGATGCCATCTGTCCAACTTGCGATCGCGCTAATTTCCGCCAGTCTCCTTCTCCCCGTCTCCCCCCTCTCCCGTTTAGCCACGGCAACCCCCCTAGCAGCAACAGAAACCCTATCAAACCGCGAAACCAACCGTAACCCCCAACAAGAACGCTATGTTCGCATACAATCCCTAGAAGGGACTGTCACCTATAACGGCAATCCCGTCCAAGAAGGAGATCGTATTCCCGTGGACTCTGATGGGCCAGGACTACAAACCGGAGAAAATTCCCGCGTCACCCTAGAAATGGACGACACCATTGGCACAGTTAGCCTCGACGAAAACTCCCAACTGCGTGTCACCGGACTAGAGATTCTCCCCAGTGGGGGGAAAACCACCCAAATGTATTTGGCCCAAGGCCGAAGTCGGGCCAAAATCCGCGACTTTAATAACCCCGATTCCAGTTTCGACATTGACACCCCCTCCGGAAATGCTGGAGTTCGGGGGACTGAATTCGGTTTAGTGGTTCTCCCCGATGGAGAAACCCGCATGGCCGTCGTCTCCGGGAGAGTCGTGTTTAGGAATGCAGGAGAGGAAGTCCAATGCGAATCCGGGTTTGGGGCCATTGCTGAACCGGAACAACCCCCCACTGGTTGGGGACAAGTATGGGATGAAGGACGAGTTCGTTTAGAAGTCTTGTCCGAGGAAAATGAGGGGAAAGTTCGCTTAGAGGCCCAGATCAGTCCCGTCAATTTTGTCTCGTTGAATGGAAACTCCCTAGAAGCCAATGAGGAGGGACGCTTTATAAGCGTAATAGAGATTCCCGATGATGGCATCCTGAGAGTTGAAGTGACTGACCCTCTGAGACAAACTCAAGTGTATGAGTTAGTGGTCCCCTCTCAGTATTAATGAAACACAACCTGAAACACTATTTAGCCACAAACCCCCCCTGGATGGTGGGAACAATGGCAGTTTTGCTGGCCATTGGGTTTTTCCCATTGCAATTATGGCGGCCTTTGGAACAAACGGGATATAATTTGTTATTTCGTTTACGGCCTCCCCTAGAATGGGACGATCGCATCGCAATTATTGGCATTGATGACGATACCCTAGAAGCGTATCAAACTTTTCCGTTACCCCGTGATCGCTATACAGAATTATTACAGTCCCTTGATGAGTCCTATCCCGTCGTAGTGGGGTTTGACATCCTCTTTATTGAACCCACCCCCCAAGATGCGTCCTTGGCCGCAGCAATGAACCAACTAGGAACCGTGGTTTTGGCCAGAACCTGGGAAACCACCACCGGAGACCCCCTCGAACCCACTCCCACCCTAGCAGAAGGGGCCGCCAATCAAGGCCAAATTCTCCACCAACGAAACCCAGATGGAATAACCAGAGAAGCAACCCTTTGGGTGAATAGTCCTAATTTTTCCATTCCTAATCTCACTTTGGCCATGGTAGAGGTAGAGAATTTTCTCCGAGACGCAGAGGGAAAACCCCCTTTAGTCCCACTTCCTCCCCCAAACCAGAGTCAAGAAAGGCAAACTCGTCTTTTAAACTGGGTGGGAGATACCGCTAATTTTCCCCAGTATTATTCTTTTCTTGATGTGGCCGAAGGTCGTATTAAACCAGAGGGATTACAAGATAAACTGATTTTAGTGGGATTTACGGCCACGGCCACCAATGACCCCTTACAAACCCCCCTCAATCGTGATCCTCCCACCTCTGGAGTCTATTATCACGCCACCGTTTTAGATAATCTCCTCCAAGACCGTTTTTTAGAGAAACTTCCCCTCTGGGGAGAAATGCTGCTTCTCTTCCCTATGGGGATATTCACTGCAATTCTTCTCTCCCGTCGGCCTCTCTTTCGGAGAGTGATTTTTGTCTTGGTTTTCCCCATTGCGTGGGTTTTGGTTGCGTTATTGTTGTTGAGTAGTCGTCACTTTTGGTTGCCTGTGGCGGCCCCCATTGGCACAATGTTACTCAGTGTGGGGGGAGTCCAACTGCGGGAACAATGGGAGAAACAACAGTTAATGCAGTTGTTTGAAAAATATGTCTCTCCCGAAACCGCTAACGTAATTTGGCAACAGAAAGACGACTTTTTTCAAGATGGGGAATTATTGGCCACCCAGTTAGAGGCCACCGTCTTATTTATGGATATTCGGGGGTTTACTAGCATTTCTGAACAAATCCCCCCTGAGAGTGTGTTTCGTTGGTTAAATCGCTATTTAGACACCATGACACGCTGCATTATGGATCATGGGGGAGTTGTAGATAAGTATATTGGGGATGCTATTATGGCCGTCTTTGGCGTACCCTTTCCTCGGACCACCGAGGCCGAAGTACAACAGGATGCCTATAATGCGATCGCGGCCAGTTTAACCATGTGTCGTCATCTCGACCAACTCAACCAACACCTCCAACAAGAGGGTTTACCCACCATTCACATTGGAATTGGGATTCATTCTGGGTCAGTCATGGCCGGGAGTTTGGGGGGGTCACAACGGTTAAACTATTCCATTGTCGGAGATACCGTCAATGTGGCCGCAAGACTGGAAACCTTGAACAAACAAGTCTCTCAAGACCGTCCCTATCCTATTTTACTGTCCAGTCAGACCTTTGAACGAGTCCGCGATCGCTACAACGGTCAACCCATCACCGAAATACAACTCCGAGGTCGCCAAGAACTCACCCAAGTTTATACAATTATTCAATAAACCGCAAAATGAGCAGTGAAAAAACTCTCGTCACCGATAATAATACTCCAGTTGCCCGCCTTTCTCCCTATCAACCCACAACAACAGACGAATTATTTAAAAAGATGCGTGGAAAAATCCAATATTTTGAAGATTTAACCACCCCCACCCTAGAAGAATGGCAGGAAATCTAAATTTCGTTGGTCTCTTAACCCCTTAAAAACGGGTTTTAGCTATTAGTCTTGGGTTTTAACCCAAGGTGTATTAAGGTAATGTTACCTTAATACTTACGTTTTGCCGTTTTTGGTTTACTAGACAAAAACCACAATTCATTACCCAAAACAATGTCTTCCATTCAAGAAACCTTAAACCAAAAAGTCCAAATAGCAGTCCAAACTGCATTGGGGGAGGACTTCCCCCAATACCAACCCTATATCGTCCCCGCAACCAACCCGAAATTTGGCGATTATCAATGTAATTTGGCTTTACCCCTCGCCAAACATCTGCAACAAAAACCCCGTGATATCGCCCAAACTATACTAGATGCGTTGCCAGTTCAAGCTATCTGTGAAACACCAGACATTGCCGGCCCTGGATTTATTAATTTTAAAATTCGCCCAGACTACCTCCAGCAAAAAATTGAACAAGTCTATCAAGACGAAAACTTAGGGGTTGAAGCAACCAAACATTTACAAAAAGTTGTGGTTGACTTCTCTAGTCCCAACATCGCCAAAGAAATGCACGTAGGACACCTCCGTTCCACTATCATTGGCGATAGTATTGCCCGGATTTTAGAATTTCGCGGCAATGACGTTTTAAGACTTAATCATGTGGGGGATTGGGGGACTCAATTCGGGATGTTAATTGCCTATTTAAAAGAAAAACATCCCCAAGCCTTAACCACCGCCAATGCCTTAGAAATTGGGGATTTAGTCGCCTTTTATCGAGAAGCAAAACAACGCTTTGATGCAGACGAAACCTTTCAACAACAATCCCGTCAAGAAGTCGTTAAACTGCAAGCAGGAAACGAAGAAAATGTCAAGGCTTGGCAACTAATTTGTGACCAATCGAGACAAGAATTTCAGAAAATTTACGACCGCTTAGACGTTCGCTTACAAGAAAGAGGAGAATCTTTTTATAATCCCCTCTTACCCGATGTCATTAAAGACTTAAACCAAGCGGGAATTCTAGAAGAAAATCAAGGCGCACAATGCGTCTTTTTAGACGGATTTACCAATAAAGAAGGTGAACCCTTACCCCTAATTGTCCAGAAATCTGACGGGGGGTATAATTATGCAACAACCGACCTAGCGGCCTTAAAATATCGCATCCGCAAAGACGAAGCAGACCGCATTATTTATGTCACCGATGCGGGACAAGCAAACCATTTTACCCAAGTCTTTCAAACCGCAAGAAAAGCGGGAATTTTACCCGAAAATGTCGAAGTGGTTCATGTTCCCTTCGGACTGGTAAAAGGGGAAGATGGCAAGAAATTTAAAACCCGTTCTGGGGAAACCGTTCGTTTAAAAGACCTATTAGACGAAGCGGTATCACGGGTAAAACAAGACCTAGAACAACGGTTTCAAGCGGAAAACCGCAATGAGAGTGAAGAATTTAAAAATCATGTCGCGCAAGTCATTGGTATTAGTGCAGTTAAATACGCAGATTTAAGCCAAAATCGCACCAGTGACTATATTTTTAGTTATGATAAAATGCTCTCTTTGCAGGGGAATACCGCACCCTATATGCTTTATGCGTATGTGCGCATTCAGGGAATTAGTCGTCAGGGAAACATTAACTACAGTCAACTGGCCAAACGGGAAGAAAGTTCCTTAACTCACTGGGAGGAGAAACCCCCCTCAAAGTTGAACTGGAAACCCATCGCATTTACCTTCCTCTTTCTCCTGGCCACTTTCCTTGTTGCAGACACCACTATCCGGGTTCTCCATGTGGTTCATAGTTTCCCCCTCCTCCCCACCTTCTTTCAACTCACCGGGTTTTGTTACACCCTCTGGTTTATCTGGAAACGGTTATTATTCCATCAAGACCGTCAAATATTGGGAGAACAGTGGAATGATCTGAAAACCACCGTCTTAGGGGACCCCCAAGACTCCCCAGAACCGGAAACTCCCCAACCCACCCTCTCCCCTGGGAGAGAACCAGAAATTCTGCTACAAGATGAGACAGAATTAGCACTGGCCAAACACCTTTTACAACTGACAGATGTTCTCAAGGAAGTCGAACAAGACTTACTCCCCAACCGTCTGTGTCAGTATCTATTTGAACTGAGTCAGAAGTTCAACCAATTTTATGACCGTTGTCCCGTTTTACAAGCAGAAGACCCCCTACGGACTTCGCGGTTGATGTTATGTGACACCACCGCAAGAACCTTAAAACTGGGGTTATCCCTGTTAGGAATTCCGGTGTTAGAACGAATGTAAAATGATTCTAAACCCAGAACTTTAGGGAGAAACCCGGTTTCTTTGCTTCCACTAGCGTTTCAGGAGAGAGAAACCGGGTTTCTTAGCTTCTACTCCCCCCCCCTAGTAGAGATAGGAAATTTTTGATGGGGTTTGGGTTGCAGTCTCAGGGACTTCGGCCATGGCCCGACTGAAAAAAATTCCCCCCATTGCGAAAAAAGTATTAAAAGACACGACACAATCACCATTCCCCGCCTACCCTAAAAACGATCTTCGAGTGAGTCTGAGAGTATCAATGGTGAAATTAGCGGCACGAGTAACACAAGTCCCCCCTTCTATGACCTTGGCCATTTCGGCCAAAGCTAAAGCCATGAAAGCGGATGGCTTAGATGTTTGTAGTTTTAGCGCAGGAGAACCGGATTTTGATACTCCAGATCATATTAAGGCGGCGGCGAAACAGGCGTTAGATGAGGGAAAAACCCGCTACGGCCCCGCCGCCGGAGAAGCGAAATTACGGGATGCGATCGCCAAAAAACTGCAAAAAGACAACCAACTCAACTACGAGGCCGAGAATATCATCGTCACCAATGGCGGCAAATATTCCCTATATAATCTGATGATGACCCTCATTGAATCCGGAGATGAGGTAATTATCCCGGCCCCCTACTGGGTAAGCTATCCAGAAATGGTCAAACTGGCCGAAGGCACTCCCGTGATTATAGAAGCCACCGCCAGTAATGGCTACAAAATCACCCCCGCACAACTCCGCGAGGCCATTACCGAGAAAACCAAACTCTTTGTCTTTAACTCCCCCTCCAACCCCACCGGAATGGTTTACACCCCCGATGAAATCCGCGCTTTAGCCGAAGTGGTGGTCGAAAAAGACATTTGGGTAGTGTCCGACGAAATTTATGAGAAAATCCTCTACGATGGCGCAGAACACCTCAGCATTGGCTCAGTCAGTCCAGAAGCCTTTGCTCGCACCATTACCAGTAATGGCTTTGCCAAAAGTTACGCTATGACCGGATGGCGGGTGGGATATGCCGCCGGCCCAGTGGAGGTTATCAAGGGGATGACACGGCTTCAGAGCCACAGTACCTCCAATGTCTGCACTTTTGCTCAATATGGGGCAATGGCCGCCTTAGAAGGCACACAAGACCCCTTACAGACCATGGTGGAAGCCTTCACCCAACGCCGTCAATATATCCTAGACCGCATCGAGGCCATGGATAAAGTAAGTTGTCCTAAACCCGACGGTGCATTTTATGTCTATCTCAATATTGGGGAAACGGGGACCAAAGCCATGGATTTTTGTACCAAACTCCTTGAAAAATACCACGTTGCCATGATACCGGGGGTTGCCTTTGGGTCAGGTGATTGTGTGCGGATGTCTTATGCAACGGACTTAGACACCATTAAAGAAGGATTAGATCGTTTAGAGAAATTTGTTGCAACCTGTTAAGCCAACTGTAACAAACTGCAAGATTTTCATCGTTTTCCCTCCCCTCTAATGCCATGATGGGGTTAAGAGGGGAAGTTTTCCTCTGGATGACCTAAGTGGTCAAGAGAGGACGGAGGACAGATCAATGAAATATCAAAAAATTTTAGTCGGACTTGATCGGTCTGAACAAAATAGTACGGTGTTTCAACGGGCCTTACACCTTGCGAAACTGGATAATGCTCAATTGATGATCTTTTATTGCCAACCCTTTGAGGAGGGGGTTGATTATCTCAGTGCGGTGTATAGTGAGGAATTTACTGTGCATACCCGTGATTTGCAGGAGAAAATGAAACATGAACGGGAACGGGATCAAGATTTTATCAATAATTTTGCTGAAGCTGCCCGTAATGCCGGAGTGCCAACGGAAGCAGAGATCAGACGAGGGGATGCTGGCCGCTGGATTCGCCAATTGGCCAAAAGTTGGGAGGCTGATCTAATTGTAGTAGGCCATCGTGGTCATCGAGGGTTAGCTGAACTATTTTTAGGCAGTGTGAGTAATTATATTTTGCATCATGCTCCTTGTTCGGTTTTGGTGGTTCAATAGTTAAGGGGAGAAACCGGGTTTCTTTTGAGCATTTTGAGAGTAAAGCCAGGTTGGGGATAGAAACCCGGTTTCTTAACTCTAAGCATTGAACAACAAATAATTATCAATTATCCATTATCCATTATCCATTATCAATTATCCATTATCCATTATCCATTATCCATTATCCATGGTTTTCAGCAGCACTGCCCCCATCTCACTGCATCCAACCTGCTTCATTCCCTCAGACATGATATCCCCAGTCCGATAACCTTGATCTAAAACCCCTAAAACCGCTTGTTCAATGTGACTCGCAGCTTCTGGCTGATCTAACCCATAGCGTAACATCATGGCGGCACTGAGGACTTGGGCTAAGGGGTTGGCCTTGTCTTCTCCAGCAATATCTGGGGCTGAACCGTGGACGGGTTCAAAAACTCCCGGTTGGCCAGGGTCCCCTAAACTGGCTGAGGGTAACATCCCAATACTTCCGGTTAACATGGCCGCTGCATCGGAGAGGATATCCCCGAATAAGTTGCCCGTGACGATGGTATCAAATTGTTTGGGGGCGCGAACCAATTGCATGGCGGCGTTATCGACGTAGAGGTGAGAGAGTTCTACATCGGGGTATTGTTGGGCCATTTCTGTGACGCGATCGCGCCATAATTGAGACACATCCAATACATTGGCCTTATCTACCGAACAGAGTCTCCCTTGGCGTTTTTTCGCGGTTTCAAAGCCGACTCTGGCAATGCGATCAATTTCCCCTTCGCTGTAGGCCATGCTGTTCACACCCCGTTTTTCCCCGGTTTCTGTGGCAAAAATGCCCTTGGGTTGCCCAAAGTAAACCCCTCCGGTTAATTCGCGCACTACCATAATATCTACCCCCTCGACCACTTCCCGTTTTAGGGTCGAGGCATCGACTAACTGGGGTAAGATGGTCGCAGGTCGCAAGTTGGCAAATAAATTTAAGCCGGCCCGTAAGCCTAATAACCCGGTTTCGGGTCGTTGATGTCGGGGTAAGTTATCCCATTTATAACCCCCAATGGCCGCTAACAGTACCGCATCACTGGCTTTACATTGGGCTAAGGTTTCATCGGGGAGGGGGGTTTCGGTTGCGTCAATGGCCGCCCCCCCAATGAGGGCCTCGGTAAAGTCGAATTTTAGAGCAAATTTTGCCGCGATCGCATTTAAAACTTCCACGGTTACGGCCATAATTTCAGGCCCAATGCCATCACCCGGTAACAAGGTTATGCGGTACTGCTGTGTCATGATTCAGAACGACTATAGGGTTAACCTCTAGTAGGCTATTTACTCGACTTTTTTTGACATTAGGCCACAAAGCCCTACTTATACCCCTCCTGGAGTTTTCTGGCCTGTGCCGGATGAACAGGTTTTAAAGGGGTTTGATTTTGGTCAGGGTTATGAGAAATGTGTAATTGCACATGATTTCAAGGGCTTCTTCAGCCACTCAGTTAAACTGTAAGGTTTGCCTCGACAAACTTCAAAGGGCTTTTTACGTCTGTAACACCACCTCCACTCATCGTTGGTGTTTTGTTTAATTACAGACCACAGGGCCAAGTGCTGGCGTTT
>NZ_JAQMSD010000248.1 GCF_028330525.1 Spirulina sp. CS-785/01 | reverse complement strand
CAACAGGCGTTTTGTCATCTCTAAGGCTTGTTGGTAAAGGAGTTCTGCTTCTGTGTATCTTCCTTGAAAACTGTACAATTCTGCCAGATTGTTGAGGCTGGTGGCTACATCGGGATGCTCTTCTCCCAACAGGCGTTGTCTCATCTCTAAGGCTTGTTGGTAAAGGGGTTCTGCTTCTGTGTATCTTCCTTGGGAACGGTACAAAAATGCCAGATTGTTGAGGCTGCTGGCTACATGGGGATGCTCTTCTCCCAACAGGCGTTTTCTCATCTCTAAGGCTTGTTGGTAAAGGGGTTCTGCTTCTGTGTATCTTCCTTGAGAACTGTACAATCCTGCCAGATTGTTGAGGCTGGTGGCGACAGAGGGATGCTCTTCTCCTAACACTTGTTGCCGGATTTCTAAAGCTCTTTCTGCAAGGGGTATGGCTTCTTCGTACTTGCCTGCTTGATAGAGTTGTTCTACTTGTTGGTTCAGTCGTTCAGCTTCTGCGAGTTGCGGGTTTTGTTCGCTGGTTTGAGTCGAGTTATTTTGATTTCTTGCAGCTTGTAATCCTTGTTCGGCGATTTCCTCTAACTCAGATAAATTATTCTCTTGAGCAACCTCTAAAAGTGTTTGGAAAATGTTGATTGCTCTTTCAGTTTCTCCCAGTTCAATGAGAGTATATCCAAAATAGATTCCAGTTGCTATCGTTCCTTGACCATCAGAAATTGCTTCGTAAATGTTTGATGCTTGTTGAAATGATTGCAATGCGGCATAATAATTCTCCGCGTTATACTGTTGCAGTCCTTGCTCGTATAACCGATCTGCCTCGGCCTTCTGTTCTTCTGTGGTCTGTGCTTGTACCACTCCCACCCCAGACTCCGCAGGGAATAAAACAGGCATCCCTGACACCAACACCACTGCCGATAGACTCCCTAAAACCTTGAAGCACAAACCCATGATTTTTTTCCTCTCGTACTAGGATTTACCTTCTGTGTTAACTCATATCTCTGAGTTGGCCGCAGTTATGCAATAAAATTGTAAAAAATTGTTAGACACTTGGATTGAAACGGCTAACGCTCCCCTTGGGTTAAAACCCAAGGCTAAGAGCCAAAACCCGTTAAAAACGGGTTAAAGACTCCCAACCCTCTCTCCTTCTCCCTCTTTGTGTCCTCTGTGCCTCTGTGGTGCAATTTTTACCATCTATTTAAACAATTTTTCCTTGGGTTTCAACCCAAGGCTAAGAGCCAAAACCCGTTAAAACAGGTTCTGGCCTTATCGTAAACTCAGAATATTGGAATTGAAAATACTAGGGAAAGATTAGCCAATTTCCGTGCCTCCTTGTTGCCGTTGCACGTATTCTTTTAAAGTGCGTAACTTTTCTTGAGCATCGGCATTATTGGGGTTCAATTCTAACACCTTCTCAAAAGAGGCGATCGCGTCCTCGTATCGTTGTAAATTAGCTAACACTAACCCCCGATTATACCAACTGGCTTCTTTCCAAGTCGCCTCATTTTCCTCGCGGGCAATCACTTCATCATAAGCCGCGATCGCCTCTTCATACCGTTCTAATTTAAACAACATATTCCCCACCTTAAACCATGCCTTAGTTGAATCTGGGTTTATAGTAATCGCTTGTTGATAAGACATGAGAGCATCGGAGTAGCGGTCTAACTCCTCCAAAATAAAACCGCGATTGTACCATGCTGAAGTTAGCTCAGGTGCAAGTTGTAACGCCCGTTCGTAGGACTCTAGGGCTTCTTCATGCTGGTCTAACCGTCCCAACGTAATCCCTCGATGATACCAAACCTTAGCGTTGTCTGAATTAATGGCTAAAGCCTGATTATAAGCATCTAACGCCCCTTGAGGGTTGCGATTATCGTCCATAGCAATGGCCAACCACAACCAGTAATCCTCATCTTCCCCATCCAGTTCAATCGCCTGACGGAAGGCAGATGGCAGATGGCAGATGGCAGAAGATTAAAAAAACCTTGGATTAAAATCCAAGGCTAAAAGCCAAAACCCGTTAAAACGGGTTAAACCCTCACAATATTAGCCTGTTGAAAACAGGCTTACGCTCTGAACCTTGGGTTTTTAACCCAAGGTTCACCTCGATCTCCTCGGTGTCTGTATCGGGTTCTGGACTGGCCAAGCGATCGCCTAAACTAAGATTATCCTGAACCGTCCCATCGAGAGAAGTCACTGGCAGATTGCCCCCTCGTACATAAATGCGATATTGTCGCAGTTGACTGGCTAAAGTTTGTAGTGGTCTAAAACTGTTTACTGTTTACTGTTCCCTTTTTCACAAACAACAAATAACCAACAAAGCAAAAATCCCCCAAAAATGGGGGATAAAAACAAGCAGATGTTAAGATAGCTCATAGATAACAAGAACTTGCCATAAGCACTTTAATTGTAGTAGGCTGAAACTCAGCCCTTCTGAGAATAGGCTTATTAATTTAAGCTAATTCTTGTGCTGATTCAATAGCCCGATCGCGGTTCGGTAAAATCCAACATAAAATCGGGGATAATACCGCTAGGGATAGCGCGATCGCCAACACGGCCATTAATGCTTGGGTCGCTTCTCCACTCATAACCATCACCTCAAAACGAGTTAGACAACAAGCGGCTAACCAATGTAAGCCAGACTAATCTTTTCTTGCCCCTAGGGGAGCATTTCTCTTGGTTTCTAAATAAAAAGAGTATTTCTATCTTTAGTCTAACGTAGTTTTTCGGATGCTGTGTCTTTTGTAACAGAACATAAACCCCTTTTCCTCTTAATTTTGACCGAGTATTTATACTTAATCTCTCACCTTTTTTTCTCGGACCCAAGTTAAACTCACCCATTTTCCCGTCTTATCGTAACGACGAATTAAGCGTTGTCGTTCCGTTGGGTGAAGCAACCAACCGACCTCTAGCACAAAACCTTGACCGCCGCGAATCCATAGGGGACAATTAGAAGACGCTCCATTGGGTAACATTAAAACCCGAATAGGAATTGCTCCTTGATCAAAATAGAGACTGTTTTTTTCACTGCTTTTTTCACTGCTTTTTTCACTGCTTTTTTCACTGTTTTTTTCAATACGTGCGGTGGACTGTACCGTTTGTCCAGCAAAAGTTAACGTTTGCTGGAGGGAGTCCCCACTTCGACGAATCTTTAACTGGGTGGAAAACTGCTCAGACGGTCGTAGATCAGGATATCGCGTCTTGGCCTCCCCTTCCCAGTCTCCTAGTAACTGATCCACCGTCAACGGAGGCCGAGGAGTGGGAGAGGTGCCAGCTAACTGTTCTCGAATTAAGGTGATGCGATCGCAAGCACCCTCTCGATTATACAATTGCACCAACCGCAACCGAGCATCCCCCACCTTTAACCCCAACTCGGCCCCAAACTCACTCAACGGGCCCCACTGCATTGATCCCTGAGAAAAAGACCCATCCTCAAACAGCAAAACCCCACGAGACAGGGAACTATACTCAAACACCTTCTCCTCCCGAGGAGCATCCACAGGACACCGACGCACCACCTGATGCACCGTTTGACCATTATTTACCCCCCGCAACGTCACCACACTAGGGATGTCTTCCAGTTCCTCCCCTTGGGGAGAAAAGCGGGTAAAAGACCCCTGCCATTCTCCCAAATTCTGTAATAAATTCTCCCACTGTGTACTCATTAGCGAAACGAAAAGCGACGGATGGCAAAAAAGCTACTAATAGTCCCCACGGAAATCCCCAAAGAGAAAATAATAAACGCCAACAAATACAATTGTAAGGGATTTAACTGTAGCCCTTCGACAATAAACCGTAAAAAGTCCGTTTGGTTCACCAGCACCCTCGCAACCACCGTTCGCAAACTGGTCAGTAACGTCAAGGCCAGTCCTCCTCCCACAACGCCAAAAATCACCCCCTGCACAATAAACGGCAGAAAAATCCAAACTTTGGTGGCCCCCACCAACTGCATAATTTCCAGTTCATTCCGTCGGGACACCGCAATTAAATTTAACGTCGTCGTCACCACCGCAATGGCCGTAAAGGATAAAATCACCGTCAGAGACAAACTGACCCAATTTAACCCCCATTGCAGTTGTTTAAACCGTTCCCGTGCTTCATTCACATACACACAGCGGTCCACTCCTGGAATTGCCGATAATTCCTCCACCACCCTGGGTACAGTGTCCGCATCCTTCACCAACACCTTCAACTCATCCACCAAGGGATTCCCCTCTAGTTGTTGGGTTGCTTCCTCCATATCCGTCACCCCCAACTCCTGTAACAAGGACTCCCACGCTTGATCTTTGGAGATCATGCGGACTTGTTTCACTTCCGAGCGTCGTTCCACTTGAGACAGTAACGTTTCTCCCTGCACATCCGGTTCAAGATAGACCGAAATTTCCAATTGACTGCCAAAATGATTGAGCAGAGAATCAAGTTGCCAAGACGTTTGCACACAAATACCAAACAGGAATAATAAGACGGTAACGGTACTAATGGCGGCCCAATTCATCCACCCCCCCCGTCGCAGTCCTGAGAAGGTTTCCCGGAGCAGATACCCTAGTTTTGTCAAAGATTGCAGCATGAATACTCATGGGTTGTCGTAGGGATGATTTTACCGTGCTTTGTCGTTGTTTGTGCTGAAGTTCTAGCGGGGATACATGAGAGCAGAACTCACCCTGATCCGTAAAAGACGAATGACTGTTTACTGGTGAGGCCAAGGGGAGAAAATGAAGCGATCGCGGCCTTGCTCTTTAGCCATATAAAGGGCCTGATCTGCTGCATTCACCAACCCGTAAGAAGACAACGTTGAGGTAGGAATCACCGATGCACCCCCCAAACTTAACGTCACCCAAGCACTAATTTTGGACTCCCGATGGGGAATGGCCTCCTGGTGGAGTTGCTGACGAATGACTTCTGCAAGCAGAGAAATTCCCTCTGGAGGGGTATTGGGAAGGAGAATCACAAATTCTTCCCCCCCATACCGGGCCACCAGATCACCAGGCCGTTGGACCGTCTGACGCAAGGCCGTCGCAACCGCTTTCAGACAAGCATCCCCCGCAAGATGGCCGTAAGTATCGTTATAGAGCTTAAAATAGTCCACATCACAAAGAATGAGCGACAGGGGAGTTTGTTCACGCAGACACCGTTGCCATTCTTGGATGAGCATTTCTTGAAAATAGCGACGATTTTTGACTTGGGTGAGTGCGTCAATAGTGGCTAATTCCTGTAAAGTTTGATTCGCTTGTTCTAACGCTGCGGTGCGGGCTTTAACCTGTTGTTCTAACTGTTTATTATAATTCTTGAGAACTTGTTCGGCTTGTTTGCGGTTGGTAATATCTTGAAAGACAATAATTGCCCGAATAATATTCCCCTGACTATCCCGAATGGGAGTGCCCGTCACTTCAAAGAGAGTATTGTGATCACCATAACGAAACTCTAAATCATCCGCACTGAATTTTCTCCCTTGTAAGGCTTGAAAACTGGGCAACTCCTCTATGGGATAGAGCATTTCAGTCCCACTTTTATAAATTTGATAAATGGCAGCAAGATGTTCATTATCAACCCCCCGAATTACATGATGATTGAGTAATTTTTTGGCTTTTGGGTTCAAATAGGCAATGCTCCCATTGGGGTTATGAACCACCACCCCAACAGGTAAAGATTCTAAATATTGATTGAGCGTATATTGACTTTCTGATAAATCCTGAAACAACCTTTGTAGTTGCTCGGCCATGCGATTAAAAGAAGTCGCCAGTTGACCTAATTCATCCTCCCGTTGAATATCCACTTTTTGCTCCCAATGGCCTTGAGAAATCTTTTTTGCTGCTTGATTGAATTTAGAGATAGGAACTGTCACCCAACGGGCAGTTAAAATTCCAATTAAGACAGCAAAACTTAAAGCGAAAATAGATAAAATCATTGTATTTCGAGTATTTTTATGAATGACTTGCATAAAATCTTCTTCAGGAACTACTACTACAATTAGCCAATCCAGTCCATATTCATTTTTTAAATCAATTATTTTAAAAAAGTAAGGCTTATTTAAAAACGTTTTTTGTACTAATTTATTATTATCTTTATTCGTAAAATAATCCATTTTTTTGGTTAAATATTGAGTAACTTTTTGGGTTAGTTTATCTTGACTCTGTGTTGCTTTTAAGCGTTCTACTTGGTCGTCTATGTTTTGGGATATTAGACTTTCTTGGGTTGAAGTTGCGACTAAATAGCCCGTTTTTTCTATAACAAAGGCTTGTCCATTTTCTCCTATCTTTAATGATTGCAAAAATTGATTAATTTTAATTAAATTAATTTGAATACTCATCACACCTTGAGGATCATCTTCCTTTGGTAAAAATAACGGTTGAGAAAAATTCAAAGCGAGAATCTTCTCATTGCTCAATCTAGAAAAAATACTGATCCAAGTTGCTCGCTTCGCGTCCACCGCTTCTTGATACCAAGGCCGTTGTGTTGCATAAAAACTATCAAGACTCAACCCTAAAGGTTGGGAATTTTGATAAGTCTGAAAATCAGCATAAGTTTTCCATTGAAACTCCGTTTTTTCCCCAGCAACCGCTATTCCTGTTAGGGTGTTTCCCGCTTTATTTTTTGCTTGTCCTGCTGCCCGAAACTCATTATTTGCATTGGTAATCATAATAGCATCAATATAACTGTTTCTATAATGCTGATAGCGAATTATTAAATAAGGAAGCCAAGCATCCATATCTTGGAGATTAAACACTTGCGTCTCAATTAAATCTTGACCATTCTGAGTAATATTAACAGGAATTTCTAGGAAATAGTTAATATGTTCTTCAATGCGATCGCCCACTTCATTAATCAACGCATTAGCCAAAGTTTCCACAGCCTTTTCCCCATTCCGATAGGAGAGATACCCCACTACCCCCACCGTAACTGTAATTTCGAGGACAAAAGGCAGTATAAAAACCGCCTGTAAATTCAACTTTCGCCAAAACATATATTGTTGTTTGTTGTTTATTGTTTGTTGTTTGTGAAAAAGGGAACAGGGAATAGTAAACAGTAAACAGTAATGTTGTTTGTTCTGGGTTCTTTGTTCTCCCCCATCTCCCGACTCCCGACTCCCGACTCCCATCTTCCCTTTGTGTCCTTTGTGTCTTTGTGGTTTAACCGTCAACTATCAACTGTCAACTACCAACTATCAACTCCCCTTGGACCGCACGACGAACAACTTCCGTCACCTCCGTTGCCATGCGAGCATCTAATTCCACCGCTTCTTGATTGACATTTCTAGGACTTAACTTTCGGGCCCCCCGTAGGGCCAAAGCAAACGTGATCAAACGGGGAGGTTGATAGGACTGTTGCGGACGACAGTCCAGCAGATGGACTAAAGCGACATAAACCGCTTCCGTCCGATGGCGAATTCCCGTTACTCCATTTCCCAGTTTAGACAACACCACAATAGGATCGAGATGTTCCTCTAAATTTAGTTTAGCTAAAGCCAAATCCGTTAACCGGGCCGGGTCGTGGCCTAATGCACGGACCGCACTTTCTAAACTATGCCATTGCGCCCCAGGAATCCGCGCCGAAGGACTAAGATAGTAATGCCAGCCTAACAGCGAAATCATGCGGGTGAGGTCATAGGCCGAAAGCGTGTTACTCTCCCATTGGGGGGGTTGAGCGTCAGGATAGAGGAGGACTTGTCCTGTGGTGCGGTCAAATAACTCCGGAGACTCTATAAACGGGGGTTCACCGTAACGGCCTCGGAAAATAGACTGATCATTCCCCGTGAGAGACTGCAACCATCGTTCCAGAGTCGTCTGGGGTGCAAACCGTTTAAACATTGCACCCAGAGAATTAGAGGTAGCAATATTCCCTTTATAACTAATTAAATCCCTCGCCAAATCGTGAACCGCAAGGTTGCGATAGTCCCCAAACCCATCCCAACCGCGAATATTACAGCGATCTAAATCAAGATGATAGGCAGCGCTATTCCCTTGGGTGATTAAATAGAGTAAAGGGATAATTTTCGTCGCACTCCAAAACTCATCATTCTGTAACGCATTGCGGCCCAACCACTTCCCATAAAACGTCCCCTCGGTGAAACTCCCCACACAGAGACACGCTTCTTGGATATCCGGGTGTAAAAAGTCTAACCCCTGTTCGTCTATTGCGGGAACTTCCCCAACTCTAGGGTAAGGTTGAAACCCCGTTGTTACTGCCGGAAAGGCCACCAACTTTTTCCCATCCGGTTTCCGCATTAAATAACTGGGATAATTCTCAATCTCCCTTTTTCGGGGAGAGGTTTGCACCCCTTGATAAAATAACTTCGGTGTGTCCGCCGTTCCCCCACTGGCGGCGTTGAGGTATTCTGTATAGAGTTGTTCCCGCTTTACCGATAAATTGGGGGAGGGAACAGCAGGAGGGGTTAATAATTTTTCTGCAAAAGCGCGGTTGTACTGGTGATGCTGTTGACTCAACAAGGAAAAACGCTGACAAAACTCCCCTATCCCTTGTTCCGTCATCGGGCCATAGTCCCCATCAACCGCGTTTTTGGGATAAAGACCCAATTTTCCCAACTGGGTTTGTATTGCTGTGACTAACTCCTCATCGGTTTTCAGGGTGTCTAACTGAATGGTGATCTGGTGATGAATAATATCTGCGAGTTGCATAATTTTAGGGGGTTATCAAGAAGTTATCGGGATGGAATACTGTTAAGGGAGAACAGACTGGTTACTGTTTACTGATTACTGTTTACTGATTACTGTTTACTGTTTACTGCTATCAGGATGGCACAAAACACCCTTGTCAGCCAGTCAGAACCGCTATAGTGTAGATTGGCTTGAATTCACCGAATAGCGAGAGGAAAGAATGTGCGGAATTTGCGGTGTTGTGTACGCAGACCCAGAACGTCCTGTTCACGGGAAACTCATCGAAATGATGAGTGCGAGTTTGGTGCATCGGGGGCCCGACCAAGGGGGACAATATATTCAGGAGAATGTGGGGTTAGGGTCTCGTCGTCTGTCTATTATTGACCTTGATGGGGGTCAACAACCAATTCATAATGAAGACCAGACCATCTGGGTGGTGTTTAATGGAGAATTGTATAATTATCGGGAGTTGACCCGTTCGTTAACTCGTCGGGGTCATAAATTTTATACTGAGACGGATACCGAGGTGTTGGTTCATGCTTATGAGGAGTTTGGGGGGGAGTTTCTGGAGTATCTCAACGGGATGTTTGCTTTTGCGTTGTGGGATAGTCGTCATCAGAGGTTAATTTTAGGGCGCGATCGCATGGGAATCAAACCCCTTTACTATACCCTCCACGACAACGCTTTAATTTTCGGGTCAGAATTAAAAACCCTCCTCACCTATCCCCAACTCCCCCGCAACATCGACCTCACTGCATTAAACGAATATCTCAGCTTTGAATACATCCCCACCCCTCGCACTATCCTACAAAACGTCTTTAAACTCCCCCCTGGTCATGGGTTACGTTACCAACAGGGCCAGTTAAAAACCTGGCAATATTGGGATATTAACCTGGCCCGCAGTGAAAATATCACCCCTAAACCTGTCCAAGACTACGAACAAGAATTAATAAAAGTCCTTACTGAAGCAGTCCAGAAAGAAATGGTCAGTGATGTCCCGGTGGGGGTTTTACTCAGTGGGGGACTCGACTCTAGTACCATCGCCGCTATTATGGCAAAAATTGCCCCCAACCCCGTCAAAAGTTTCTCTATCCGTTTCGATGACCCTTCCTTTGATGAGTCCAATTATGCCAGACAAGTGGCCGACCACCTGAAAACGGAACATTATGAACTAACCCTCACCCCTAAACTTACCCTAGATTTAGTCCCCCAACTGGCCAAAGTCCTCGATGAACCCTTGGGAGACTCGTCTATTCTCCCCACCTTCCTCCTCTCCCAATTCACCCGTCATCACGTCAAAGTTGCATTAGGAGGAGATGGAGGGGATGAACTCTTTGGGGGGTATTCTACCCTACAAGCCCACCGTTTAGTGGAATATTACGAGGGATTGTTACCCAGTGTAGTCCGACATCGGATGATTCCTTGGATTGTGGATCGTCTTCCGGTTTCCTTTGATGATATCAGTTTTGATTTTAAATTGCGTCGCTTTATTGCAGGTCGAGGTATTCCTATCATTATGCGACATCATCAATGGTTGGGGTCTTATACTGTCCCCCAAAAACGCCAATTGTTGCAACCTTGGACGCAGTTACAGGAAAAAGACACTTATCAAGTTGCGTTTGAACATCAGCAAAGTTCCCAAGCGCAAGATGCTTTAAATCAGTTATTGTATTGTGATTTGAAGTTATATTTAGAGGGGGATATTTTACCGAAAGTGGATCGGGCCAGTATGGCGAATTCTTTAGAAGTGCGAGTCCCTTTTTTGAATCATACTTTGGTGGAATATGTCGCTCAAATGCCCCACAGTTTAAAGTTAAGAGGGTTTACGACTAAATATATCCTCCGTCGCACGATGCAAGATTATCTCCCTACTCCGATATTAAACCGTAAAAAGAAGGGGTTTAATATGCCTGTTGCGAAATGGTTAACGAAGGAGTTAAGGCCGTTGGTTGAGGAGATGTTGTCACCGAGTCGTTTACAGCGAGAGGGCTTTTTTAATGCGGATTATGTCCAACAATTATTACAAGAACATATGAGTGGGAAGGCGGATCATCGGAAGTTGATTTGGACGTTGTTGGTTTTTGAGTTATGGTATGAATATTGGGGGTAAATCAATCTAAAGAGCTTACTACGAACTTAATTGGGGTTGATGGGGTTTTATATGGCATTGTACGCTCTAAAGAGCTTACTACGGACTTAATTGAGATCGAGGTGTTGAATAATGGGGGTTTGCTCATAGGCGAGGGTGAGGTGATGGGTGGTTAATCGGTTCATGGTTAACACGGGAAAGAAGGGGTTTAGTTGTCTCGTTGGGCTGCGATCGCAAGGTTTACTCCATCAATTTGTCGTACAATATCCATGACTTCCACGACTTGACCATGATTCACTGCTTCATCGGCTTTAATAATCACCAGAGAGGGATTACTCGGTGTCACCATGTCTTGTAGAGTAGGGGTGAGGGTATCGAGGGTGATGGGGTCTTTGTTCAGCGCGATCGCGCCATCCGCTTCAATAGTCAGCGTAATCTCCGTACTGGGCTGATTTTGTGCCGTTTGGGCCGATGGTAAATTCACCGGAAGTCCCTGAGATTTCGTTAATTGTAAGGAGGAAATAATAAAAAAGGCCAAAATCGAAAAAATGACATCAATCATTGGCACAATATTAATTGTAGCCGGCCTCTCTTGTTCATCTTGAATGTGCATAACGCTCCTGTTTTCTTTCGTATTGACGACGATAGAGTAACTCTAATTGTCCCCCAGATTCTTGAACAAGGGCTAATTGCCGCTTTGATTTTACCTTGTTTGATTTTACCTTGAGTGGGACTTGTTTATAAACTTTTGTAACAAGTTGCATAATTTTGCCTGTCTTTTTGTGAGTAAGAGTTAGGGGAGTTGGGGGAGATGGGGGAGATGGGGGAGAATAAAGATTGATTAATTATCCATTATCCAACCGATTACCGATTACCGATTACCGATTACCGATTACCAATTATCACTAGACTATGGGTTTAACGCCAGAACAAGAACAAGCTGCATTTTGTCCGCGTAGTGTGGTGGTGACAGCAGGTGCGGGGACGGGGAAAACCCATATGTTGGCGGAGCGTTATTTGTATTATCTGCGACAGGGGGTTTCTCCGTTGGAACTGGTGGCGGTGACGTTTACGGAGAAGGCGGCTTTGGAGTTGCGATCGCGCATTCGTTCTCTCATTACCCAAGCCTTCCCCCAGCGTAGGGATATTTTAGCAGAGTTAGAGGCCGCCCAGATTAGCACCCTCCACGCTTTAGCCAGTCGCATCTGTCACGAACACCCCCAAGCCGCAGGCATTCCCGCCGATTTTAGCATTTTAGAGAACCGGGAGGGACAGTTATGGCTGGCTGATTGTCGTCAACAGGTGATCAGTCAATTACCGTTCAATTTTTTTGAGGTGATTCCCTATTCTCAACTGTCCTCGGTTTTAGATAGGTTGCTCGATGATCCCTATACGAGTCATTCGGCGTTAAAACAGCGTAGGAATTGGGAGGAAATTCTACAAGAATTAAAGGAGAGTGAGTTACAACAATTACAAGCTAGTTCCCAATGGCAGGAAGCTAAAGCGATTCTCTCTCAATCTCAAGGGAAAGCGGGAGATAAATTAGAGAACTTGCGTCAAGAAGTCTTAGATGCTATTATTAGTTTAGAATCCAAAGGGGAGTATGTGCTGCCCTTAAAAGTGCTTGATGGAATTGATACTAGAAAGGGCAGTAAAAAGGCTTGGGACCCAACAACATTCACTCTCGTTAAAGAGACATTAAAACAGTTACGCGAGAGAGTCCGTAAGTCTCTCCCTCTCTTAACCCTAGAATTGGGAGAAGTCGATGAGCAATTAGAAACCATGCTCTCGGCCTTACAAGAAGCCTATCAAGAGGTTTATACTGCCTTACAGGAGAAGAAACAAGCGGCCAGAGTCCTCACCTTTGCCGATACCGAAATTTATGCGTTACAGGCATTAAATTCCTCCTCTGTGAGAGACTATTATCAGCAGCGTTGGGGAGTCTTTTTAGTGGATGAATTTCAAGACACCAACCCCACCCAAGCGGCATTTTTAGAGCAACTGACGCACAATGCCGAATTAACCCTTGTGGGAGATAAAAAACAGTCCATTTATGGGTTTCGACGGGCCGATGTACGGGTGTTTGATCAATTCCGTGACACAATTTTACAAGGGGGAGGGGAGGAGGTTCAATTAACCCAAAGTTTCCGGACTCAAGCGTCCCTTTTAACTCAGATTAACCAAATTTTCGCCCCCCTTTTACAGGAGATACATCAAGACTTAACTGCAACTCGTCCCCCCTTTTCTCCCGCATTTCCCCCCCTGCAAGTCTTTACCGTTGAGTCAGAGAATAAAGCAGAAGTGGGGGATAAAAACCAACGTCGTCAGGTAGAAGCAACCCATATTGCCAACCAGTTAGCAGAAATATTAGCAGCAGAGACACTTATTTGGGATAAAACAACGGGGAAACAACGACCGATACAACCCCAAGATATGGCTATTTTAACCCGGACTTGGCAACCCTTAGAAGACATTGAAACCGCTATTGCTGCTAAAACTATTCCGGTGGTTTTAGCAGGAGGGGGAAACCTTTTTAACACCAGAGAAGCAAAAGATGTTTGGGCCCTGTTGCGCTTTTTAGCAGACCCCCAGGATAATATTGCTTTAGTGGCCTTGTTACGGAGTCCGTTTTTTGCGGTGAGTGACCGACTGTTGGTCCAGTTGAAGGAACAACACAGCAAACAAGACAGCAAACAAGATAGCAAACAAGAGACATGGTGGGAGACTCTGCAAACTTCCGGTGAGTCTCTAGGGTTGCAACATCCGGTGACAGTTTTAAACTACCTACTGGGGAGACGGTATGAGGAGACACCCTCACGGTTATTGCAAGACTGCGATCGCAAAACCGGCTATACTGGTATTATCGCCAACCTCCCCAAAGCAAAACGACGACTGGCCGACTGGCAAGGAATGCGCCAACTTGTGCAAGAATTAGAACAGGGAACAGAAGACTTATTTGGAGTAGTTCGTCGTCTCAAACAGTTAATAGAGAGTGACTCCGATATCCCTAACTCCGACCTCCCACGGCCTCCCCTCGAAGCAGAAAACGCAGTCTCTCTGATGACCATTCACAAGGCCAAGGGACTAGAATGGCCATTAGTCGTCGTTGCAGACTTAACCCATCAAAAAAATAATAAACTCCCCTCCGTGTACTTCGACTCCGACTATGGAGTGGCCTTACAATGTCCCAATGACCAAGGAGAGACAGAAAAACCCGTCCTCTATCACTACTTAAAACACCGTCACGACATCCAAACCCTTGCAGAAGACTTCCGGGTGTTATATGTGGCCATGACCCGTGCTAAAGATTATCTCATACTCACTGCACCCGATAAAACCGGAGGAGATATCACCCGGTTATCTCCAGGGTTAGAGGCCGCAAATATTCCCGTCACTGTCATTCCCTATCTCTCCCTCTCCCCTCACCCCTACCTCTCTCCCCCCACTCCTCCCGACATTCCCCTTGATACGTTACTGACTCCCGTGGGTTCAGGTATTTTTGAACTCCCCGTCACTGCGTTATCAGTGTATCATTTCTGTCCGAAACGGTTTCAGTTTCAGTTTATCAACGGACATCCGGGGTTAGGGGAAGGACTCCCCAAAGCAATGCAGGTTGGGAGTTTAACCCATGTTGCGTTAGAGAGGAATATTACCACGGTGAGTCAGTTGTCTTCCTTTTTGGAGGGGGAAGGGAGTGACCGTTGGGTGGAGGAAGCGTTACAGTTAGCACAACGATTCCGCAGTCTAGACCAGTATAAAGGGTTTCGGGACAGTTGGAGGGGTCAGGAGGAGGAGGTGACGGTTACGCTGTCTCCTATTCAGTTTAATGGTCGGGTGGACTTATGGGGAGAGGGTTGGGTGTTGGACTATAAGACGGATGAAGTGATGACTCCCCAGCAACATCGGTTTCAGTTGTGGATGTATGCAAAAGCGTTAGGGGTGAAGGATGCGTATATTGCTTATCTTCGTTATGATCAAGTTTATCTGTTTTCGCGGTTGGAGGAGATGACTGGGGAGGTGGAGCAGATGGTTGATAAGATAATGCGGGAGGTGTATGTTGCGACTCCTTCCCGTGACAGTTGTTCGGTTTGTCCTTATACTGGGATTTGTGAGGATGCTTTTATAATGGATAATTAATGCTTGATCATGGATAATTGATACTTGATAATTAATGCTTGATCATGGATAATTGATAAAGGAAAATACTTTGAAACTGTTTTTTAAAGTGAGCAAAAAACACTCTATTCCCTATTCCCTAGACCCTATTCCCTATTCCCTAGACCCTAAATACTATACTCTAAAGAAAAATAAAGTCCATCTTCTTGTAACGTTTCTGTATTAGAATCAACAGAAACCAATGGGACTCCCCAATCGACTCGTGCGGAGAAACGAGGCCCTACTCTCAAATGTAGTCCTACTCCTACGGAGGAGAGACGGGTGGGGGATTCTAATTCAATGTCTCCTGTATTCCAGACTTGGCCGATATCTACAAAGGGGGCAACTTGTACTAGGGTATCCCATTCGGGAATGCGTAGTACGGGGAGACGTAACTCGGCTGAGGCAAACATCCCATTATCGGCACTGCGGAAGTCTTGTCGATATCCGCGCACGGTTGCAAGGCCCCCTATGGCAAATTGTTCAAAAGCGAGTAAACTGCGATCGGCGAGTTGAAAATCAGAGCGTAATAATAGAATAGTGTCGGGGGCGAGTAATCGCAAGTATTGGGCTTGTAATCGCCAGGATAGAAATTGACTATCGGGGATGTTTCCTTCATTCACGGTGGCCCCTAATGTATCTAAACCGAGGCTAAATTGCGATCGCAGGGCCAAGACATCATTATCGGTGCGATGGCTGTATTCTTGAATAAAGCGCAACGCTGCAACCGTGGTTTTTCCCTCATTATCTGCCCCTAAATTAAAGGGAAAGGGGCCAATATCATCCAACCCTAGAAAACTCTGACTCTGTTGCCAAGAAGCCGTTAAACTTAGGGCTAAATCATCTTGTACTGTTTGATAGAGGGGTTGGCGATAGGTGAGTTGATAGGTGGTGGAGTCTGAGTAAATATCTAGAATCGTGAAGGGGTCTTCAATAATATTATTCCGTCCTCGACTGTGGGTAAAGCGGAGCGTGCCGTTGCGGGCATTGAGGGGGATAGTATAGCTTAACCCATCGAGGGTGTTGCTGCCGTCGGTGTTGATATAGCCCACAGAAAAGCGATCGCCGTACCCCAAAAAGTTATTATGGGTAAACCGGGACAGCCGACGCATTGTTCCAACACTGGGCGATCGCTGATTATCTACGGTAAAATCAAAACGAGTCGCATCCGCTTCTGTAGCCTCCACCTCCAGAATACTTTGCCCCGGACGAGTCCCCGCAGATAAATCCACCGACAGAGTTTCTACGAGGGGATCGAGTTGTAGCAATTGTAAACCATTTAAAAGACGCTCCCGATTTAACGGCGGACGACTGGCCCGGGCCAGACGACTGCGAATATAGCCCGAATTAAGCCGATTTAACCCTTCAATATTAATCGCCTCCACCTCCCCTTCCACCGCTTGTATCGTCACCACACCCCCCTGCATCGACTGTTCAGGAATAAACGCCCCAGAGGTAATATATCCCCGTTCCTGATACGCTTCTGTTAGAGTTTCCGCCACTTGCAGCAACTCCGCAAAAGAGAGAGGCCGGTTTGTATAGGGTTCAAGCAATTCCGTCAACACCTCCCCACTAAACACCGTATTCCCCACCACCTGAAACTGCTGCACCACAATCTCCCCCGGAATATCCTCTGGTGCAGGGATAGAGGGGTCTGTGGTCTCCGGGAGGAGGTCTTCGAGGGGGGGTAACGGTTCAACAGGAGGGAGGGGGTCGGTATTGGGTTGGATAATATCAGGCCCGTCGGGAGTCGGTCGTTCAAGTTGGGCCCAACTGGGAGCGGCCAGTAAGACGGTTAGGAGAGGTAAGAGGGAGAGAGCAAAGTAGTTCATAGTTGAAATAACCGTGACAAGTTCATAGTAAGCCCTTTAGGGCTAACAGTAAGCATCAGGACTGAGTTGAAATAACCGTGACAAGTTCATAGTAAGCCCTTTAGGGCTAACAGTAAGCATCAGGACTCAGACACCGCCCGACAGTCAGGATGCCGCCAAAACTCAGAGGAGGCGGTGGGAGTTACCGCTTCGGTGGTTAAATGTACTGTGCCATCGGCAGTCATAAACCAACCTTGGGCCGGACGTATGGTTGCATTATCTGGCTTTGCCTGAGTCTTCGTCTCTGGTTCCACCACCGCAGGGGGTGGGGTTTCTCCGGTTTGGTTGGCCCAAGTGGGGACATAGGGGGTGGGAGTCAGGGGGTCATTGGGACTCGGTGGCATTCCTCCCCGTCCACTTACCGTAAAGGAACTCCCCCCAGCAATACGTCCATCTTGCAGCGCACAGGTAGATTCATTAATAGGGTGTTCGAGAAAATTAGTCGGTAAGGGAATAGGCTCATTGTAGCGATCCTTAATATCAACAATACCATCAACCCCAAAAGCTGAACTAGCTGTAAAATCACTTTCTGGAGTACGGACTTCTTCAAACATCCGAAATCCAAAAATTCCAGATGCTTGACCTATAATTTGTCCACCAGTTCCTTCAAAGGCATTAGCCACAATATCACTATTTTCAGAGGGGATAGCAAGAATAAATTTACCCACATCAAACGTAATATTTCCACCATTTCCTGTTCCTCTTGCTTCTGTAGCAATTTCACTATTGAATCGCATAATAATGGAGTCTCTTACTTTTAAATTAATATTTGCATTTTCACCAGAATTAGTAATCGCTTGTATTTTTCCTTCATTTAAAAAAATAGAATTAGCGAATATTTGTATATTTCCAGGATTTCCTGACTGCAAACCATTTACAGAAAGTAAACCATTATTTCTAAGAGATAACTGATTTGTGGAGACCTTTACATTCCCAGCATGACCACTACTATTACTATTAGCACTGATCAACCCATGACTCAAAATATTGACCGATTCAAGTGCTTCAATATTAACTGTACCTGCATTGCCTGTTCCAAAGGTATTAACACTTATTCCTGCTCCTTCAAAAATAAATAAATTATTAGTTTTTATATTAATTATTCCACCATTTCCTATTGCACCAGTACCCACTTGGCTTACAATACCCGATGGAAAAGAGTTCAGAATTACACTATTAGCATTAACTTTAATTTGACCTGCATTTCCTTCTCCAAAGGTACTGGTTGTCACAAATGCTCCATTTTCTAATAAGAGGTTTTGAACTTCAAATGCTATTGCTCCTCCTGTACCTGTTGCATTTTGTTCAACTTGACTTAAAATACCAGTATTGAAGCCACTCAACGTTACATTTTTGGCTAAGAACTGAACTAATCCTGCGTTTCCACTTCCTCGAACATTAGTATTAATTTGAGAACCATCACGCATTAAAACAATATTAGAATCAATCCAAACTTGACCAGAATTACCTAGTCCATATTGTTCAACTTGACTAAATATTGCTGAACCACGAGATAATATTAATCGATCAGATTCTATTGAAATAGAACCAGCTTGACCTAAACCTAATACGTTAGTATTGATTTGTCCTTTGTTGTCTAAGAGTATAGATTCTGCTGTAATTTGAATTCCACCACTATCACCTTGACCATTTAAACCTACTTGACTTAGTATACTTGTCTTTTCTCCACTTAACTCAATGACATTAGCGTCAACTAAAATTAAACCAGAATTTCCATTACCAAAAGTGCTTGATGATATAATTGCTCCTTCTTTGATTCCTAGACTATTAGATTGTATTTCGATTAAACCACCTGCTCCCATTGCTTGATTCGCAACTTGACTAACGATAGCCGTTTGTTCTCCCAATAACTGTATTGATTGAGCATCAACGATAATAGAACCTGCGTTTCCTAAACCATTAGTATCAGCATTAATTTGTGAAGAATTAGACATTAAAAAATGATTGGCTCTAATTCTTATATCACCACTATTACCCTCAGCTTTATTTTCAACTTGACTAAATATACCAGTTCTATTATCTCGCATACTGAAAAGATCAGTATCAATTAAAATATTTCCTGTATTTCCCGATCCTCTAACATTTGTATTAATATTTGCCCCTCTACTCAGAGAAAAGTTTTGAGCTTTTACTTCAATTCTTCCACTATTACCAGTTCCATTGATTTCAACTTGATTAAAAATACCACTTCTATCTCCGTCTAAAAATAAGTCATTAGTTTGAATAGTAATATCTCCTGAATCACCTAATCCTTGAACATTTGCATTGATTTGTGTGCCATTATTGAATTTCATTATTTCAGAATTAATATTAATTCCATTACTACCACCTGTTGCTGAAAGTCCGACTTGATTTAAAATGGTCGTGTCTTGCTTGAATAAAAGCGAATCTACAGCATTTATTGAAATCAAACCAGCATTCCCTGCTCCATTAGTATTAGCAATAATTTTCGCATTTCTGTTTAATTGAATATTTTGTGCTGATAGTGTTAAATTCCCTCCTTCTCCATTACCAAAAGTACTATTATCTAAGATAGTATTTTCTCCCAATACTATATCTTGATGAGCTAGTAATAAAATATCACCAGTCTTGCCTAAAGAAGATGTTGTATTGATGCCAGCATCATTTGTTAAATTAATTGAATCACGAGAGTCAATAATTACTGAACCACTTTTGCCTGTGTTGCTCGTACTAATCGAGCCAATAGAAATATTACCATTATTTGAATTAGGTCTATAATTATTAGAAATGAAAATTAAGCTATTGGGAAGATTAATATTGATATTTTGCGTTTGGATATTGCCTGTATTTCCACTGATTGAAAGATTAGGAGAAGAGGTAGTAAATCCAGTGGCTGTTGTGGGAATTATTCCAAAACCACCAAAATTTGTTGTACCAGCCCTAATATCAAGAGTAGGTTGACTTTTACCATTAATGTTCACTGTTGAACCATTGGATAGGTTAATTGTCTCTGTTAATCCATTAATGTTGTCTGCTCCGGTAATTGTAATATCTCCAGTCACTCTTACGCTGCCTCCAGCTAAAATATGTAGGGACGTTCCTGTGTAATTAGCAAAACTTACATCTCCACTGGCACGGATTACAGGATCATTCGGACTCTGTAAATCACCTAAAGTAGTATTAATTTGCTCAATGCGAAAACTCCCTCCTGAGTAATAGTGAGCATCCCCTCCTACGGCATTCCCACTCCGCAACACCATATCCCCACCCGAAGCCAGTCCACTGTCAGGATGACTCAAGGCAAAAATATCAACGCTTTCATTCCCCTGCACCAACAACTCCCCACCCGCAGCCGCAATGAAGGGACGCTCTACACTATCCCGAATTTTCACCGTATCCAACGCTCGCAGGGTTAAATCTCCTTCAGCTTGTAACTCTCCCTGTAAGTCCAACTGGCCCGCATCCAAGACAAAATCTCCCCCAACCGTCAACACCCCCCGATTATTAATTTTTCGCTGATGGGCCGCTAAGGCATTGGAAAATAACGCTCCGGGTTCAACGGCAAGTAACTGTGAGCCGTCAACATCCACCGCGCTAAAATAGCCTGTATCTCCTAATTCCACCCCATCGGCAGTGGTGGCGACAAATGACCCGCGAATGTCTAAACTGGCATCTGGGCCAAAATAAATGCCGTTGGGATTGATTAACCAAAGATTCGCTTCTCCTGAAACGCCTAACTGCCCTAAAATATCTGAGGGATTGCCCCCTGTTACCCGTGTGAGAATATTATGAATTGCATTGGGATTGGCAAAATAAACGCTGCGATTTTCTCCGACGTTGAATTCTTGGAAACTGTGGAAAAGATTTGCTCCCCGTGTTGCTCCCCCTTCGATGCGCTGACGAAACTCCTCAACGGGGATAACGACGGAACTTTCATCCCCCAAGGTTGCATCCGGCACTAACTGAGCTTGGACAGGCAGCACAGGCAATCCGAGTAAACCCATAAAAACTAGGGCGAGAGAAAAACGACCTGACATAATTCACCTGTAAATATATTTATTTCTAACTTATGATGTTTTCTATTTTGCATAGAAATACGGGAAAAGGAAGATTGATTCGGAAATCAATAAAAATATTTACTTAGTGAAATAAATCTGTGTTTTTTTGTAAAATGGGGATGACAAATGATTGTTTGGACGTTAAAATTGCGTGCATTTACGTAACACGGAAGATGACAAAATGTTAAAACTTGGTAATCTTTTGAAATAAATTAGTAATTTCTGGGGGTTTATAGGTAAAGTCGAGATAGAATTGTTGCTTTTCAGGGAAATGTTGGGTTACTTTGCCATAAAAATCTGTGCTAACTTCTGGGTATCCTTCTTTATCAAAAGTTAACAGGTTTAATTTAAGATTACTCATGAGACTGGGTAATTCTAGGTTGGGTCCTTCGATGGGTTGTATGTACGCTCCCCGTAAACAAAGTTGCACTAATTGGCCTTTAAAAAATAAATCTCCTAATTGTTTCCCTTCTACAAAAACGTAGAGGACAAAATAGGAATCTAAGACCGGAAAACAGGGGTTTTGCGGTTGAGGGAGTGTGAGATGGTAGGGCGACCCAATGCCCATAATTTGATAAATGGAAATTTCTTGTAATACGCCTTTGGGATGTATCTTTTTTTCTTGGACAATGGTTAATTTGTCCCGTCCTATGGCCTTGAGGGTGGAGTCTGAGATTAAAATTTGTGTGCCTGTGGTGTAGGTTTCGATGCGAAAGGTGAGGTTCACTTCACTGCCGACGGCACTATATTCGGTGTAGAGGTCGGACCCTACATTCCCCACCACACAGTCCCCGGTATTAATGCCAATGCCCATTTCTAGGGTGGGTAAGTGGTTTTGTTCCATTTCTTGGTTCACTGACTCCATGGCCAACTGCATGGCAATGGCACAGGCCACAGCCCGTTCTGCATCATCGGGGCGGACGCTGGGCGCACCAAATAAGGCCAAAATACCATCCCCCATTAACTCATTGACTGTTCCTCCATGAGCCACAATGACTTCTAACATGGGTTTTAAGTAGAGGTTGAGAATGGTTACGACTTGTTCGGGGGGGAAGCGTTCCGAGAGGGCGGTAAACCCCCGTAAGTCGGAGGTGAGGATGGTAATTTTTTGGCGTTTGCCCCCCAGTTTGAGGGCTTCTGGGTTGGCGAGGAGTTGGGCGATGATCTCGTTGCTGAGGTAGCGACCGAAGGTTTTACGGATTTTTCCGGCATTGTAGGCGAGATAACTAATATTAACGGCGGTTGCCCCTAGAAAGGCGAGTAAGGGGGGGATAACGGGCAACCACCAGCCTTGTAGGATGGCTAAGTAGGTGCTGCTGGCGAGGAAACCGAGGGCGAGGAGGGCGACGAGAAACCGACGTAGGGGGGTATGCCATTCTCGTCTTTGCAGGGGGTGGGTATAGTTGGCGATGCCGTAGCGATATTTCCAGCTTAGGGTTGCCCCAAGACCAGCCCAGAGTCCCGTCCAGAGCCATTCGAGGGGGTCTGGCCAACTGCGGAGGGGGGGACGGTTATCGAGGACGGTACTGAGAATTTGACTGGCTAAATGGGCTTGTAGTTCAACGCCAGACATGGGTTGAGGGTAGGTTAAGATGCCGCCACTGTAGGGGGTTAAAAAGAGGTCGTTGAAACTTTCGCTGACGGCCCCGATGAGGATGATGCGATCGCGCCCCCAATCCGACGGCACTCGTTGCTTTAAAATATCGCTCAGGGGGACAATCTCAAAAGAAGGTCTCCCCTCTCCTCTCACCCCCCGATAATTGAGTAAAATTTGGTCGCCTCCTGCCGCAGCCCCCACATACCCCCCCGTATTACTGCGAAATGGGGGAAACAAGTCCGAGTCTAACCGTAAGTCGTCCTCTGGCGTTTGTTCAACGGCCTCCTCAAACTTCCCCTCCCCTTGCAGGTACAACAAAGCTAAATGTACCCCAAAACTGGGCATCTGGTCTCCGTGAGGGGTAGGAACAAAGGCAAACCCTCGCCGAACTCGGCCATCCGCTTCCACAATGACATCATTGGCCCCCACTTGTCCTTTTTTTTCCAAGAGAGGAGGGGCGGCCACTGCCTCCGTGTCTGGGTTGCCGAGAACTTTGGCGATGCCAATAAGATTATCAGTTTCTGCAAATACTTCCTGAAGTTCAGCATGGCCTGGTTGGACGGGAACATCCCGATAAATGTCCAACCCAATGGCGCGGGGCTGCATTTGGCGGAGTTCTTGAATGAGATTAGCATAAACCCGGTCCGGGAGAATGGGCGTATTTTGGTCTTGCACATCCCCCTCCGTAATGCCCACAATGGCAATACGGTCATCAGGGGGGAGAGGTGGACGCAAACGCAAATATAGGTCAAAAAAGGCTAATTCCCAGGGTTGTAACGCCCCAAAACTGCGTAATCCCAACACCAAAAGCATCACAAGGGGAGTGACAATGCCCACTGGCCCCCATCGGTTTAACCCCGTTTTCAACTCCAGCCCCCCAACTGTTCTAATTAATCCTTGGTGCATCACGATAAGCCCCCAATTCAGCCGCCTCTAGGAACTCCTGCCAGATATCCGGTTGACGGTTTCGCAGTTGTAGCAACAGTTCTAAGGTTTGTTGCCAGATGCCTGCTTGTCCATAGTATTCGGCTTGTTGTAAGGGTTCGTTGCTCGGAGGGGGGGCAATTTCAGTATAAGTCATCCAGCCCATGACTGCTTCATCTAATTCCCGATTTTCCGGGTCACAATGGATAAAAAAGCCCCATTTATAGATAGTATCAGGGTCTAAGGTGACATCTTCGGGGAATGGGATTTGCAAAATTCCCGCTTCGTTACTGAGGGTGAATTCAGTTTCATAAATAATAGTTTCGGTTTCATCTAAAACCCAAAAAGTGGCTTGTTGGTTTTCGATGGTGGGTAAGTAGAGGTAAAGACTGGGATGGGGGGAAGCGGTTGTTTGGAGATTACTAGATGGAGTGAGGGGGAAGACTTCCCCTCGGATGCTCTCTGACCCACATTTCCCCGGTCTTGTTCCTGCTCCCCGTGTGGGGGGGATTTTTTCTTCTTCTTCGTTATTCTGGAGTTGAGTTTGGTCTTGGAATAGGGAGGCGAGAGAGTTGGCGGGGGTTGCGGGGGTTGAGAGGGGAGAGAGTCCTAAGCAGAGGACAGCGAGTAGTCCTCCGAGGGGGAGAGGGTGGGGAAATTGCGGCATGGTTGCTTATTCCTGGTGAAGTCTTGGCTTGATTTTGACCTGGACAGGGGAGGGTTGGCAAGATCAGTTACTCGGCCCAACTGCGCAGTTGGAAAAATATGAAAAGGGTGGCAATACTTAACAATACCATTGCGGCGGCGGCGGCATAGCCGAAGTCAAAGAGGGCGAAGGCTTGTTCATAAATGTAATAGACTAAAATATTGGTGGAATTCAGTGGCCCGCCTCCGGTGATGACATAAACTTGCTCAAAACTGCGCAGGGTGAAAATAGCGGTGGTGACGGTGGCAAAAATGAGGGTGGGCCGGAGGCCGGGTAGGGTGATATGCCAGAATTTACCCCAAGTTTCCGCCCCGTCTAATGCTGCGGCCTCGTAGAGGGATTGGGGGATGGTTTGCAGTCCGGCTAAAAAGACGACTAAATTAAAGCCGAGTTGCTTCCAACTACTGAGTAAGATTAACACGGGCATGGCCCAAGTGGGACTCCCTAACCAGGGGATAGCTTCTAGGCCAAAAATGCCTAAAATTTGATTAATCGGCCCTTCGGTTTGAAATAACCAACGAAACCCTAACCCCACGGCCACTAGGGAGGTTACGGAGGGGATAAAATAGGCGGTGCGGAGGAGTCCTCGCAAGGGGAGAGAGGTGTTTAACCCGACGGCCAACCCCAAGGGGATGATGACACTGGGGAGGACGGTGGCGACGGTAAAATAGACGGTGTTGCCTAAGACTTTCCAAAAACTGGGGTCGGTGAAAAGGCGTACATAGTTTCGCAGTCCTACCCATTGTAGGCCGGATTGGGTGAAACTCCCGGTGGTGAAGCTGAGTCCGAGGAGATAGAGGAGGGGGAAAAAGAGGAATAGGGTGAGTAATAGGAAGGCGGGGGCTAAAAAAAGTTTGGCGGCATTTTCATCTTGTTCGAGCCAAGATGTAGGATCGAATTTTGACATGATCTGTATTTATTGGGACGCTTAACGAGTCATGACTGCTTATTCGGCCAATTCTACCCCGTCTTTTATTTCGCCTTCTGTAACCGTAGAGGATTTATACTTGGATTCTCCGTTACGGTTGGGGGTTTTAGCGTCGGGGAGTGGGAGTAATTTCGAGGCGATCGCACAGGCAATCCAATCGGGACAACTCAATGCAACGATTCCGGTCTTAATCTATAATAAGCCCAAGGCGAAGGTAACGGAACGGGCTAAACGTTTCGATGTTCCGGCCATTCTCCACAACCATCGGGCGTATCAGACGCGAGAAGCGTTAGATGAACAAATTGTGGACACCTTGAAGTCTTACAGGGTGGACTGGGTAATTATGGCGGGTTGGATGCGTATTGTTACTCCGGTTTTATTAAATGCGTTTCCCCATCGGGTTCTTAATATTCATCCTAGCCTATTGCCCAGTTTTCCAGGCATTCACGGGATCGAACAAGCCTTAAATGCGGGGGTGAAGGTAACGGGGTGTACGGTGCATCTTGCTCAGGAAAAAGTGGATAGTGGGCCGATTATTATGCAGGCCGCAGTCCCTATTTTGCCTGATGATACCCCCGACAGTTTACACCAGCGTGTGCAGGTACAGGAACATCAGATTTTCCCCCAAGCGATCGCTTTGGCTGCGAAAGGGTTTTGGTAAAATAAAATGTGCCTTTATATGCTTTGGGTTCAAACCCAAGGCGAATAGCTGAAACCCGTTCAAACAGGTTCATAGATGGCTCAGATTTTCCTCCAAGCCTTGGGTTCAAACCCAAGGCTAATAGCTGAAACCCGTTCAAACGGGTTCATAGATGACTCAGATTTTCCTCCATATTTCCAGTTCTGCTATGAACCCTATTCCCTGTTTCCTGTTCCCTTAATGAACACTTGTTCAGCAAGCCCTAATATAAAAGCTGAATGCTTTTTTCTGCTAGGGGTATGACTAGACCCCACATAACCTGCTACCGTAGGAATGATGTTTTGCGTTGTCTTACGCTTTTGTGGAGCGTCTCCGAAAGAAAAATTGCGCTATGACTCAACCCCTTGCCGATTATTTTATCCTCAACCGTCGCTATGCCCGTTCTGTGAACTTAGAACGGGATATTGAGCAACCTTCGGCGGTTCAAGGGTATATTTTTACAGAACGCTCCCTAGAAGCCCTCCGCCGCATTTTAAACGGGTTTCAGGGGGAGGGGAGTCCCGCTTGGACGTTAACCAGTGTCTATGGGACGGGAAAATCAGCGTTTGCTCATTATGTGGCGGCCTTGACGGCCCCCCTAGAAAGTGAGGTGCGACAAACGGCGTTAAACATTGCTGAGAAGACCCTAGAAGGCGGTTCAGACTATCAGAGTTTAGTGAAGGATATCCCCCCCCAAGGTTTGGTGCAAGCGGTGGCAACGGGCGCGAGAGAGCCAATTGGGGCGACGATTTTACGGGGGATACAGCAGGGGGTGGAACGGTTTTGGCGATACCAAGGGAAACAACCGCCCAAAAAAATAACTCAGGTCTTACAGGAGGTGAGTCCTGAGCATTCCCAAGGGATTATAGCAGCGATTCAGACCCTTGCAGAAGTCTCCCAAACGGGGGTTTTTCTCATTGTAGATGAGTTGGGGAAGAATTTAGAATATGCGGCCTATCAGGGGGGGACTGCTGATCTCTATCTCTTACAACAGTTAGCAGAACTGGCTCAAGATGGTCAAATTTCCCTGTATGTACTGGGGATATTACACCAAGCCTTTGGGGATTATAGCCAACATTTGGCCTCGGTGCAGCGTAATGAGTGGGCGAAGATTCAAGGCCGTTTTGAAGATATCCCTTTTACGGAGTCGGCCCCCCAGATGATGCGCTTGATTGCCCAGGCGATTCAACCCCAAGATACCACAAAATTTAGTCGGGCTTTGCATCAATACGCGGAAGACTGGGTGGACTGTTTACGGGAGACGTTACTGGGGGAGGAGGTGACGAAGGAGTTAATTATGGGGGTTTATCCTTTGCACCCTCTAACCGCGTTGGTGTTGCCTACATTATGCCATCGCTATGCCCAGAACGATCGCTCTCTGTTTACTTTTCTCACCAGTGCTGAACCGTTTTCGTTGCAACGATTTTTAAAGGATGTGCCGTTTGATATCCATGCTTTCCCGACGTTAAAATTAGACCGTCTTTATGATTATTTTCTCGCGGCAACGGGGATGGGGTTGGCCTATCGGCCCCATTTGCAACGATGGGTAGAAATTCAGGATTTAATTGCCGATGCGCAGTATTTGGATGAGGAGAGGTTACGGGTTTTAAAAGCGATCGCAATTTTAAATCTTGTCACCACCACGGGAGTAGCTAAAGCAACTCGTCGTTTAGTTACGTTAGCATTAACAGATAATGGGGCGACAGTCAGAGAAGATGAGTTTCACCCGGCCATTCAAGAATTATTGGACCAGGGGGTGATTCATTATCGTCGGCAAATTGACGAGTTACGCTTATGGCAGGGATCGGATTTTAATGTTGATCTAGAGTTGGCGAAGTATTTAGAAGGGATACAAACCCCGTTAGCGCAATTACTCAGCGAGTTTCGTCCCCTGAAACCTGTGGTGGCCCAACGACATAGTTACAAAACGGGAACGTTGCGTTATTTTGAACGCTTGTATTTAGAACAAGATCAAGATTTATCGCAACTGTCTTGTGCAGAGATGGAGAGTGATGGGATGATTGGTTATTGGTTAGAGGACAATATTCCCTCGGATATTCCCGCACATACCGCAGACGGGAAACCCTTTTTATTATTACCGTTAACCTATTTAAACCCGTTACGGTTGCAAGCACGGGAATATGTGGCCTTACGACAAATGCAACAGGAGGCCGCGGAGTTACAGACGGATGGGGTGGCCCGCAAGGAGGTGCGGTATCGGGTAGGAGAAGCGGAACAACGGTTAATGCAGACGTTAGAACAGGCATTAACGGGGGCGTTGGCCTATAATGATTGTTGGGTTGAGGGGAAACCGGAACGGTTGGGACAGATTCAGGATTTTAAGGTTAAGTTGTCTCAAGTGTGCGATACTGTTTATTGTAAAACGCCGATTCTTTGGAATGAGTTGATTAATCGACGCAGTTTGACGACGCAAGGATCAAAGGCCAGACGGAAGTTGTTAACTGCGATGTTGGAGAAGGGAGATCAAGAGAGGTTAGGGTTAACGGGATATGGGCCGGAGGTGAGTCTGTATAAGTCGTTGTTGGAAGCAACGGGTATTCATCGCTATGAGGACGGCCAATGGGGGTTTTATCCTGCGCTTAAATCCTCTCAACGCAAGGATAGTCCTAATACAGATATTGGCGCAGTTTGGGATAAGATTGAGGATTTTTGTTGGGAGGCCCGGGAGAAACCCCGTTCTATCGGTCAATTATACGATGATTTGGCACAACCGCCCTATGGGGTGAAGGGGGGGATGATTCCGGTGTTGTTGGCGGCTTATTTGCTGCATAATAGTGATAATGTGGGGGTGTATCAGGAGGGGACTTTTATTCCGGTGTTGGGGCCGGAACATTTTGAATTGTTGGTGAAAGCTCCGGCTCGGTTTGCGGTAAAATTCTTTGCGATAGAAGGATTGCGATCGCAGGTTTTCCGAGAGTTAGAAACTATCCTCAGTCAGTCGAAAGGGAAAAAAGGCAGTAAAGTCCGCAATAGTACCCTGTTAACGGTGGTTAAACCCCTGTATCGGTTTATCAAACAACTTCCCCCCTATACCCGCAAAACTCAACGACTGAGTAAAGAAGCGTTGGCAGTCTTACACGCTTTACAGCATACCGTAGAACCCGATGAGTTACTGTTCACGAAACTCCCCCAAGCGTGCAATTTACCCCCCATTGGCACAGAAAAGGGGGATAATAGTCAAATTGCGGCCACATTACGAAATAAGCTCATTGCTGCGTTAAAAGAGATTAATGGGGCTTATGATGCCCTGTTGCAGGAGTGCAAGACGCTGCTTTATACTGCCTTTGGGGTACGGAGTGAGGAGACTCAACTGCGGGAAGATTTACGCAACCGTGCTAACCCGTTAATTGATAAATGTGTGGAGTCGATGTTAAATCGGTTTACCCGTGCTGCCATTGATGATAGCAAGTCAGACCGGGTTTGGTTGGAGTCTCTGTTAATGATTGTTGCTGATAAACCGCCAGAATCCTGGTCTGATCAAGATTTTACAGTATTTGAGAGTAATTTAGCTGATCTGGCTCGTCGTTTCCACAACTTAGAAGCATTGCAAGAGGAGGCCGTATCCCCCAGTGAGGGAGTGGAAGTGCGTCGCTTTACCATGACGGGTACAGATGGCCAGGAAATACACCGGATGATCTGGGTGGAGGAGGAACAGCGCGATCGCGTGGCCGATTTGGTACAATCTGTCTTACAAAACCCCATTTTAAAAGATAACCCCCAACGACAACAGGCGTTTTTAGCCCAGTTGAGTGAGGCCATTTTGGATGATGGATAATTAGTCATTGATGATTAAAAAGATTGACTGATGCAAAATTTACAGAATATTCAAAACACCTTACGGCAATATTTTCCGCAAATACAAGAGCAATATAAAGTCAGTCAAATGGGCATTTTTGGCTCTTTTGTGCGGGGAGAACAAACCGAAGACAGTGATATTGATTTATTAGTGGAGTTTGAACCAACTGCTCGGTTTGGGTTATTAACCTTTTGTCAATTGGAAAATGAGCTTAGTGAACTCCTGAAACATAAAGTTGATTTGGTGATGAAAGAAGGACTAAAACCGCGAATTGGGGAACGCATTTTACAAGAGGTGATTTATTTATGACTTCCCGCCAATTGGAAGATTATTTGCAAGATATATTAGACGCTATTATCGCCGCACAGCAATTCGTTGCGGATATGAGTTTTGAGGAATTTATCAGCGATCAAAAAACTATCTTTGCCGTAACCCGTGCCATTGAAATTGTCGGAGAAGCAACCAAAAATATTCCTCCCTCAATACGTAATATTTATCCTCAAGTTCAGTGGAAAAGTATTGCAGGAATGCGAGATAAAATGATTCATCAATATTTTGGCGTAAACTTGCGGGTTCTCTGGGATACTGTACATCAAGACCTTCCAACTCTAGAACCAATTATTGCTAAAATTCTCAAGGATTTATCTAATTTTCAGTAATAATTTTTCAGTAACAAATTTTCAGTAACAATCAAATATTATATAGCACTTTTCAAGCTGGTAAGGTACACCAGAATTTTCTGTATTTCCTGTTTCCTATTCCCTAGCCTCATATGACATCCGGTTAATCGTTATAAGTTCGTAGTAAGCCCTTTAGAGCTTACATTAAATTTAATACTTATTCAGCAAACCTTAATTAATAATTTTACTTTAAAAGTGCCTCAATTTGTTTAACCGCATCAACGAGAACCTCTGCCGCTTTTTCGATATCTGCCTCTGTGGTAAACTTGCCTACACTGAGGCGTAATGACCCTTCTATCAGGGAGTCAGGGAGGCCAATAGCCCGTAGGACGTGGGAGGGGGTTTCTACCCCAGAAGAACAAGCTGCCCCCGTAGAGAGGGCTAACTGGTGACGAATACGGGCGATAATGGCACTATTGGGGATATCGGGAAGGGAAATGTGCAAATTGCCCGCTAACCTTGCGGTTTGATCTCCGTTGACGACTAGATGGGGAAGGTTTGCTTGCAGTGTCTTTTGGAGGGAGTCCCGTTTTCTGGCAATGTCGGCCTCATCGGAGGTCATTTCCTGTTGACGTAAACGGCAGGCTTCCCCAAATGCCGCAATTCCCGGCACATTCAGCGTTCCTGAACGGAGTCCCCTTTGGTGGCCTCCTCCGAAGAAAAGGGGGGATAAATGATAGTCTTTTCGCACTGCTAACGCGCCAATTCCTTTGGGGCCGTATAATTTATGGGCGGAGAGGGCTAAATAAGTTATTCCCCAGTCTTCAAAGTTGAGGGGAATTTTGCCTACTGCTTGTGTCCCATCACATAACCAGGGGACTTGGTATTGTTGGGCTAATTGGCCGATGGTTGCGAGGGGGTAAATTGTGCCAATTTCGTTGTTTGCGGCCATGAGGCAGAGTAACCCGACTCCCTGTTTTAAGACGGTTTCGAGGTGGTCTAAGTCCAGTTGGCCTTGGGAATTGACGTTTAAGAAGACTAACTCGACTTTACCTTGTTGTTCTAAGGCTTTGCAAGTATCCAAAACGGCCCGATGTTCGAGGGGAGAAAGGGCAATGCGGGGGGTTTGTTGTCGGGAGGGACTCCCTTGGATGGCTAAGTTAATGCTTTCGGTGGCCCCGGAGGTGAAGGTGAGGGTTTTGGGGGAGGTTTGGATTAATGTTGCGATCGCGCGTTTCGCGTCTTTCACGGCCTTATCTGCTTCATCCCCATAGCTATGATCTACACTACTGGCATTCCCAAAAGCCGTCGTCAGATAATATAACATTTTATCCGCCACCCTCGGATCAACGGGGGTTGTTGCTTGGTAGTCTAGATAAATGGGTTTAGTCATTTTGGTTGGTTGTTTGTTCTTTGTTGTTGGTTGTTTGTTGTTTATCAACTTACAAAAATATCCCGTCCATAAGACCGAAACTCATCATCTAAATAATACAACGAATTGCGAATCCCTTGCCGTAACTGTCGCGCAGGTTCGAGACAGTCTCGCTGATAGTCCATGGGAGTTAAATTAAGATCAGGATAGAATAACTTGAGAAACCCCGACGCAGACTTTAAAATAGCATTTTGATCCCGTACTGTTGCCTTCTCAAAATGGGTGTGTTGGTTAGCATAGGTAAAATAACGGTTATCATACCGTAACCCCAATAATGCCTCCCCAAAAAAGTCCATTTTTAACCCCACTTGAGAGGCTACCATATCCCGTTGAAACTTGGGGATTTCCCATCCCGGAATAATGCCAAAAATGCGGTCTAAAAAGGCCGTTTCTTTGAAAAAGTCGGGTAAGTCCGCAATTAAGTTATTGGGGTTACGGGGTTTTAAGTCTTCCGTGAGTTCAATATTCGCCAACATTACCAAAGAACAATCACTGGAAATGTCTGCAAACCCAGACCGATTATACCGTCCATTGGCTAAATAAGTTTTTAATGTGCCAATCACTTCATCGGGGTTATCAAACGTGAGACTCTGCACTTCATCTAATACTAAAACATCATGACGACCGAGTAACCCCACCTCCTTATTTTTGCCGTTAATAAATAATTGGGCAGGAGTCACTTTTCCCCCACTCACTACACTCACTTTACTACTAATATTTTCAAAGACAAAACTTTTCCCAGTCCCTTTGGGTGCAAGTTCCATCAGGTGATAGTTGGGTTCAACGAGGGGCAAAAGTCGCGCTAATATCCACGTTTTTGCGGTGGGGGTATAATGGGGATGGTCGGGGTTATATCCCATGGAACAAAAGAGCAAGTCTTTCCACTCTTGAACGGTGTTAAATTGACTGCGAAATTTGGCATAGGCATCGGGATCAATGATAGAACATTGAAAGGGGTCAAAGTCGAGAATTTCTATTTTTCCATCGGGCTGCATGGCAAGGGTTACTTTCCCCCAAATGCCTTGCCGTAAGAGCATTTTATGTTGTTCGATGAGGTCTGTAGAAATTATACAGTCTTCAAAGTCTAAAGCGGGAATTTTAGCGATAGGTTCGGGGATTTTTTCAGCTTTTTTATCAAGTGTAACGCGAGCTTTCATGAGGGTGATTAGCTTTTTAATATCCCCTTGGGTGAGATCAAAGGTAATTTCATTGCGGTCGTCTTTCCGAGGGAAGGCTTTTTTAATAAAACCATTGACTTTTTCTTGTTCTTGTGCTGTTAGTTTCCCTTCTCCGGGGACAATTTTATCGAGTAACCATTCGGCTACGAAACTAGGGACTCCAACGGTGGTGAGGCCACTGGAGGGTAAGCGGGTTTTGTCGATGCTTAATGAACCAAAAATGTCTCGGATTTTTTGGTTATTATACTGATTTTTGGTTACTTGATAGTGCATATTTTTGGAGGTTTGTTAAGGTTTACGGTTGGGAAAAAATAAAGGGGAGAAGGACTTTTACAGGAATTCGTCAATACTCTCGATTCCACTGACAAAAACAGGTTTGTCGGGTTCGGTATTGGATTCGGTATCGGGTTCGGTATTGGGTTCGGTGTCGGGTTCGGTGTCGGGTTCGGGTTCAATGACTCCAGATGTTATCAACTCACTAAGATTCCAGACGCGCAACCATTCTTCTGTCCACTGACAAAGGTGTTGTCCTTTGACCCAATAATGGCCGTCGGTTAAGAAAAATTGGCGCATCCAGTCTGCCTCGTTGGTAATGGCGATACATTGGTTAGGAATGGGGTGGTTTCCGGTGGGGTCGAGGCTGACTTGTTTGCTTGGTTTTGGTGTTATGACGGGTAGAACCGGAGGGGGAGTTTTGGCTGTATAGGGATTGGGGGGTTTTTCTTTGACTTTAGTCGGAGTGATCGGTTTTGGGGGTTGAGAGAGACGCTTGAGGGTGTCTAAGAGGTCTTTTGCACTGCTGAAACGGTTTTTTTGTTTGGGGGCAATGAGTTTGAGGAGGAATTGTTCTAACTCCTGAGTGATGGGTAAGTCTGGGTTGCGTTGGGAGGGGAGAGGGGGAGTTTTGCCGATAGGGGGGGAGGGTTCGTCAAAGGGATAATGACCGGTGAGGCATTCGTAAAGGGTGAGGCCGAGGGCATAGAGATCGCGGTCGATTTTTTTCAGACGGGGGGGGGGGGGGGGTTATTGTT
>NZ_JAQMSD010000247.1 GCF_028330525.1 Spirulina sp. CS-785/01 | reverse complement strand
TGGATTTTTTTTAATCCATTCATTTAATTCTTGAATATATTGTTCTTGTTGACTTTCCATAACAATTTTCCTGAATTCTCGATATTTTAATTTTACTCCATTCTGACCTCTTTGTTTACAACTCCAATAAAAATGCTATATTAGTTCAATTGGTGAGTTAGTGGCCAGCATAAAAAGTGGTTTTCGTCCCGATCAAATTATCTTTACCGGGCCTGGAAAGACCCAAAAAGAATTATCTTTTGCTGTTAAACAGGAGATCAGTTTAATTGTCGTTGAATCCGTGAACGAAGCGCGTCGCTTAAACACTGTGGCAGAGCAAACTGGAATCACACAAAATATATTAGTCAGAGTGAACCCCCTATATCGCACCAGTTATAGTTGTGAAGTCCAGCAAGGGGGGAATAATTGTAATATTGAGACAGAACCCAATGCACCTGTTCAACTCATTAGTACCAATGCTAGTAAATTTGGGATTGATGAACAAAATGTGTCAGAGGCACTCAAAGAAATTGTATCTCTTCCCCACATCAACCTGAAGGGGATTCACATTTTTACAGAAAGTAATGTACTAGATTATCAACAATTAGTTGCATCTTGTCAAAATACGATTAACATTGCCAATAAGTTAAAAAGTCAAGGCTATCCTATCTCTATCGTAGATTTTGGTGGGGGAATGGGTGTTCCTTATAACAATGTTGATTTAGCCTTTGATATTCAAGCATTTGGTCAACAAATGCAAAGCATTAGTGAGCAGAATCCTTATCAATACCAGTATATTTTTGAATTAGGGCGTTATCTTGTTTGTGAATCAGGGTCTTATGTCGCAGAAATTGTGGACATTAAGACATCTCAAGGGAAAAAGTTTTTTATCCTTGATGGTGGGGTGCATCACTTATTAAGGACATCGATGAAAAGAGCCAATAAATTTATGGATGTCATTGGAAAAGAAAAACAAAATACCGAGAAAGTCACCCTTGCTGGAAAACTCCCAACCCCTTTGGATGTCATGGTTGAAGACGTGGAAGTGCCGACGAATACCGAAATAGGCGATCGCATCGTCATTTACAATTGCGGTGCGTATGGCTTTAATCATAGTGTTACTAATTTTGCTTTACACAATTATCCAGCAGAAGTCGCTTATAGCGATGGAGAAATAGACATTATTCGAGAACCCGGAAAAATTGAAGACTTTTTTTTAAATCAGCAATTTCCTAGCGTTAAAAATCTAGAAAAAGTATTGGCACTCTCTGTCGATACCTAAGACAATACAAAAGTCAAAACAAAAGTCAAACTTGTGTAGGGTGCGTCAGACCTACAAATATAAGAACTAAAACCTAGATTTTTCGGACTGACGCACCGCCCAGATTTAAAACTTTATATACCATCAATGTTTACGTTTCGTTTGAAAATGCTATATCATATCACTAGAACATCAAGGACTTAGAACATGGTAGAAATTTTACAACAGTATGATAAAGACTCAATTATTGGTGTACCCACCTTTTGGAAAGTCTCCAATTTAGGAGTTGTTAAATATCGTCATCACTACAACAATTCTTGGTTATCCACCATTAGAAAAAAAGCCTTAGAACTAAAAAGGGAACTCGCTCACAATATGCACAAAAATCATACCTATATTCGAGGTGCACAGCAATACATTCCTGAAATTCTCGAACTACACCATGACCCTCAACATTTAGCACAACTAGAGGAGTTAGCACAAACCCCTTTAGAACCTTATCCTCTCTCTGTGATCACCTCCAGTTTGACCTACATGAGTCCAACAGATGGTGCAACTGACTGGCACTATGATGGGACTCCGATGGCAGAAATTATCCCTCTCGTCATAGAAGACTTAGAAGGAGGTGAACTGGAAGTTTATCAAGGTCATTCAGATGTCGGTTTAGCAGAATTACAACGAGATGGAGAAATTCCACCAGAAAAAATTCTTTCAATCAAGCATGAAGTCGGATGTAGCGTTTTTGGGCAATTTATGGGATTATTACATCGTGTAAAACCCGTCACGAAAGGTTGTCGAATCTCTCTGAATATGGCTTATCGGTCTAAAGAACGTCCCTATGTAGATAATAATACGATGTGGTATTTAGGGGCTGATAATCCAGAATTTGATTGGCAAGACGAATACTTAAATGACATTAAAAATAAACAACTTCCGGCTTATTTAAAGAATGAAAAATAGATAGAGTGAATAAAGCATTTTTAATGATTAATTCAGTTTAAACTTTATGTGTGGAATCGTTGGATGTTTTGGTTCAAATTTAATAACAGAAGAGGAGTTGGCAACATCTTTGTCAAGTATAATTCATCGTGGCAGAGACGATCAAGGAAATATTCGTAAAAATAATTTTATTTTAGGGCATAATCGTCTTTCTATTATGGATGTAGCAGGGGGACACCAACCCTTATATGACCGAGAAAGTCAATTATACGCAATTGCGAATGGAGAAATCTATAACTACCCCCAATGGAGAGAACAGCTACAGGAAACCTATCATTTCTCAACTCACAGCGATACAGAAATCATCCTCCCCCTTTATCAACAGTTTAGTTATGAGCTTCCGCGAAAGCTAGACGGGATGTTTAGCTTTATACTGGGGAATGAGCAAGAATTTTTGGTTGCACGCGATCGCTTAGGGATTAAACCACTATACTATATTGAAGATAGCACAAATTTAATTTTTGCCTCAGAAATCAAAGCTCTAATCCCTTGGAAACAAGAAATTAAAGAGTTTCCCAATGGCTATTATTATCATTCGACTCAAGGTTTACAATCCTATTATTCCTTCCCTGAACCAGACCATTTTATCACTGATATTGATACCATATTACACAAAATTCGTCAAGGTTTATCAGCCAGTATCCGCAAACGTTTAATGTCTGATGTTCCTGTGGGTGTTTTTCTCAGTGGAGGACTAGATTCGAGCATTATTGCAGCGTTAATGAAGCAAAATGTAGAACACCTCCACTCTTTTTCTGTGGGATTTGCCAATGCTCCTGATCTAAAAGCTGCAAGATTAGTAGCAGAACATTTAGGGACAATCCACCATGAATACATTTACTCCGAAGCAGAAGTGCTATCTTTTTTACCAGAAGTTATTTATCATTTGGAGTCCTTTAATGCTTCTCTCATTCGTAGTGCAGTTCCTTGCTATATTGTTTCTCGTCTGGCAAGTCAATATGTGAAAGTAATTCTGACAGGAGAAGGAGCAGATGAGCTATTCGCAGGTTATAGTTATCTTGCTAACTATAATGATGGTAAAATTTTGCAAGAAGAATTAATTGCTCTCATTCAAGGATTACATAATCTTAACTTACAAAGAGTAGATCGCATGACAATGGCTCATGGCGTAGAAGGGAGAGTTCCTTTTTTAGATACAGACTTTGTAGAAATGGCAATGACCATAGAACCCAGTCTTAAACTTTATCAACGTTTTGGCATAGAAAAATGGTTACTGCGTAAAGCATTTGCCAATGATTTGCCATCAGAAGTTCTCTGGCGTGATAAAATGGAATTTGCTCACGGTTGTGCATCTTCAACATTTTTAGATAATTATGCCAATAAGACTATCTCTGACGAAGATTTTACCGAAGTTCGATGTCGTGGAGAACCCATTAGTAGTAAAGAAGAATTACTTTATTACAGGGTTTTTCAAAAATATTTTCCTTCTCCTCATGCTACGAATTTAGTAGGTATGTGGAATAAAACTCTTCATTAACTGTTCAAGGTATGAAAACTAATGAAAATTATACTAAAATTATTAAATTACAAGCGATCCAAGCACCAAATTACTTATTTGTACCAATACGATGAAATTATATTTACAACGACATTGTGGTATTCGTCCGTTGATTTGTATCGCCTTGAAGACCAATATACTCAAGAGTACATGGAAAAAATTTATTTCCATATTTTCCTGTTTCAAGGGTTAAAAATTCTAAGTTTAAAAGTGACTCATATTGATTTAGGAAAATACTCTCACCATTGGAATCAAAGTTTACAAAAACTTTGGGAGATAAGCGTTGATAAATTATTAATGCAGTGGAGATATGAGTCGGGCAATGTTGACTATAAAAAGCCAGAAATTCTAGTCAAAAATGACTCCTTAGAAAATCAAACAGAACCATTAGTTTTGACTCCAAAAAAAACTCCTTTATTGGTTTGTAATGGAGGGGGTAAAGATAGTCTTTTAATGGCTTCTCTACTTGGCGAACATCAGATTTATTTTGATAGCTTTAGTACAAATTTACATACTTATGCTAATTATGAGAAATTATTTGAATTAAACGAACAACACCTGAAATTTTGGAAAAAATATATTAATCAAGTTCACCGTTTGTATTGGATAGATTCTTTTATGAATTCTCCATCTGCTCAACTCCATGGCATAGACAACTTATATCTCTCTCATCACAGTAATTTTGAACCCAGTCCTCTTGCGTCTGGAATTTTTTCTGTGTTGCCGATCATTCTCCAAGAAAAATACACGATGCTTTGTTATGGGAACGAGAAAAGCTCAGAATCAGACAATCTTAAAGTAAATGATATAAGTGTTAACCATGCTTGGTGTAAAACCACTGAAAGTGAAATTCTCTATGAAACCTATATACAGGAAGTATTGGTTAGAAATTTATCAATTTTTAGTTTAATCAAACCCTATAGTGATACAATAGTTTACAGGATTTTGTCTAATCAACTCAAAGATAATCAGATCAAACAAGTTTATTCTTGTAATCTCAATCCACCTTGGTGTAAATCCTGTCCTAAATGTGCTTATGTATGGTTATCTTTTATGGCTTATTTAAAGCCAGAACATCAACGGGAGGTAGCCACTATGTTCGATCATCAAAACTTATTCGATCTGCCCCAAATGCAAATTTATTATCAGGAAATGTTAGGATTGGGAAAACACAAACCTTTTGAATGTGTGGGAGAAATTGAAGAAGTAAAACTGGCGTTTGAAAAATGTGTTGAGCAAGGGATGTCTGGTCAAGCCATTGACCAATATTTGCAAAATGCTCGTTTAGATCGAAAAAGCTATCAGGAAATATGGGAAAAGTACAATTCCTTAGATTATTCCTATCAGCGTCTGCCGAAAAAATTACTTGAAGCAGTCACTCAAGCATATTCCTCTTTGCCGTAACTTCAATAGTTTTCAGTCTCATTTTGTCCAGTATAAATAAGTCTAACAGTAGCTTATTTAACGAAAAAATTGAATTGTTCATTAATCATTTTTTACCATGAAAAATCAAACAATGCCTCTAACTCAAGAACAAATTTCTCAATATCATCAAGATGGATACCTGATAGCCCCCAACATATTTGATATAGAAGAATTAGAACCATTGCTAACGGCTTGTGAAAATGACCCGGAAATATGGAAAGCAGAATCACCCTACAGGATGAGTAATGGAAAACTGAATCGAATTATGTTTTATGCTCATTTGAGCGAGTCATTGTTAGGTGTTTTGCCTCGTTTGGCAAGGATAGTAGATAGAGTTGAAGCCCTTTTGGATGAAGAATGTTATCATTTCCACTCTAAACTGGTGAGAAAAGAGGCTTATAACCAAGGAAATGTAGATTGGCATCAAGGTTATGGAACTTGGTATCATTATGGTTGCTTGTTTCCTACTCAAGTTACTTGTGCTATGGCAATAACCGAGAATACAAAAGCAAATGGTTGTATGCAAGTCATCAAAAAATCTCATCAGATGGGGCGTTTGAATCATCTCCAAGTAGGAGATACAGATGCAGCAGATCGAGAAAGAATGCAGGAAGTTTTAAAACAGTTGGAAGTGGTAGATTGTGAAATGCAAGCAGGAGATGTATTGTTTTTCCATGCAAATACTCTTCACGCTTCTACCCCTAATAACACAGATAAAATTCGAGTTATTCTCCATTCTACATACAGCACTATTTCTGGCCAACCTTACAAAAAAGATTGGCAACATCATGCTTATAAACCTTTGGAAAAGTTGCCCAATTCAGTAATTAAAGAAGGCAAGTATGATGGCATCTTTAATCAAAACGATTTTTTTCAAGAAAATGACAAAGAGCAAGCATCAGGATTAGTCTTTAGAGGTTTTCAGGAAGCACAATAACTTTTCAAAAAATGAAATGAACAATTCTCTCTATCAAATTGGCACTCCTCCTAACGCTTGGGAAGTTAACGCTAATTTTGCCAATATCGCCCGTCCACCCCTAACTTCTCGATTGCTAACTCTCAAAACAGAAACCAAAACTGTTGAATTTGACTTAGCAAAAGCAGCTTTTTTAGTGATTGATATGCAGAATGATTTCTGTCATCCTGATGGTTGGGTGGGTCATACAGGAATAGATGTGAGCCAAGCTCGTATTCCCATTAAACCTTTACAGAAACTCATTCCAGAAGTTCGTGTTGCGGGGATTCCTATTGTTTGGGTGAATTGGCGCAATCGTTGCGATCTTTTAAATGTCAGTGCTAGCCGTAAACACGCTTATAAACCCACTGGAGAAGGGATCGGATTAGGAGACCCTCTACCAGCCAATCAAGCTCCTGTACTCATGCAGGGAAGTTGGGGAGCAGAAGTGGTTGAGGAATTAGAGCAGAAACCAGAAGATATTTATGTAGATAAATACGAAATGAGTGGTTTTTGGAATACGCCTTTAGATAGTATTTTACGAAACTTAGGCAAGACAACTTTGTTATTTGCTGGACTCAATGCCGATCAATGTGTGATGGCTACTTTACAAAATGCAAGTTTCCTTGGCTATGACTGTATTTTACTCCGAGATTGTACTGCCACAATGTCTCCTGATTTTTGTTTAAAAGCTACATTCTACAATGTAGAAAAATGTTTTGGTTTTGTGACTAATTCCCAAGCTGTTTTAAAAGTTATTGAAGATAAAAAGATTTAAGTTTACGGCAATAATCAAAAATGGTGAACCAAAAAGATCACCAAAATAAAAAAAATTTAATCATTGGAGAAAAACAAATGAAGATTGGCTATATTAAACCCAGTTTTCCGAATGAAAAAAGAGTCGGTTTATTGCCACAACATTTATCCTACTGTAGTTCAGAAGATGAGCGTCGGTTTGAACAAGGGTATGGAGAAACTTTAGATATTCCTGATGCAGCTTATGGAAAAGGTGCTGGTTATTCTAGAGAAAGTTTATTTGAGTGGGCAGATGTAATTTACTGTATTAAAGTCCCTCAACTGGAAGATTATCAATACTTTAGAGAAAACCAAACACTTGTCGGTTGGGTGCATCCCCTTGGGTCTGGGGAGCATTTTATGGAAAACTGTGCTAAACCGAAAAATCTGACCGTGTTTGATGTGACCAATCGTATTTCGATTCGTCATTCTCAAGGAAAATCACAAGTTTTAAATGTGCCGAGAGATATTACTCGTAAAAATAGTATTTTAGCGGGTTATGCTTCTACAATGCACGCGATTACACTCCGAGGTGGGATTCTAAAAGATAAGGTGGTTGCTATTTTCGGGGCTGGTAATGTTGCTTATGGGGCAATGAAATATCTAGCCCAAAAAGATATAGATCCTTTGTTACGCAGAAGAAGTAATCTTGATGTCATGCGGCGAGAATTTAGTAGTTATGATATTTTTATTAATGGAGTAGAAATTGATGAAGGGGAAAAAGCAATTGTTACCCAAGGAATGCTGGATTCGATGAAACCTGGCGCATGGGTGATTGATGTAGCAGCAGATGCAGGAAGAGCCATTGAAGGCACAAAATACACTTCCATTGATAATCCTGTTTACACTGATGAGCAAGGACATACTTTTTATGTGGTGAATAATTCCCCATCTCTGATGTATCGAGAAAGTAGTGAAGTTGTGAGTGAGGGTTATGCCAAATATTTTTGGATGAAACCTATGAGTTATTGGTGTAGTGATTTCTGTATTGCAAGTTAATGATAAATCATGTCAAAATTAATTCTGATTACGGGTGTTAGTCGGGGTCTGGGTCGTGCGATGACCGAGGCTTTGATCCAATTGGGTCATACTGTGATCGGTTGTTCTTTGAACCCAGATGCGATCGCATCTTTACAACAAAAATGGGGCAACCCCCACCATTTCACGGTTGTAGATATTGCAGATGAAATGCAAGTCAGAGAGTGGAGTCAAGAAATAAGCTCAAAATACGATGCTCTAGACTTAATCATTAATAATGCTGGTATCGTCCACGAACTTGCACCCTTGTGGGAAATAGAAGGGCAAATTTTCGACCGTGTAATTGATATCAATATCAAAGGCGTAGCCAATATTCTCCGGCATTTTTTACCACAAATGGTAGCAAAAAGTCAAGGAGTTATTGTTAATTTTAGTGCAGGGTGGGGACGTTATACCACTGCTAATGCAGCCCCTTATTGTGCGAGTAAATGGGCAATTGAAGGCTTAACCAAAGCCTTAGCGCAAGAATTACCTTCTGGCATGGCCGCCGTTTCCCTGTGGCCTGGAACCATCCATACGGATACCCTAGAAACCATTTATGGAGATGAAAAGGCTGCCAAGTATATTCAACCGCAAGATTGGGTCAAAATTGCTGTTCCTTTTCTGTTGCGAATTGGAGCGAGTGATAATGGGAAAGCCTTGGCTATTCCCACAGGATAATTAATAACACAATTCAAGTAAAATGTTAAATAAATTTCAAATTCGCTTACCGGATAATATCGAAAATTTACCCATTAATGAAGAATATTTTTTCATTACAGAAAATGATCAAGAGCGTCGGTTAAAACTGCACGATTATGCAGAAGTTTATCGCATTCCGGGGCTTTATAACTATTTAGCGTTAGAGAAACTACACTATCGCTCACCAGAGGTTATGGCGACTTTACTCACTGAAAATGTCAAAAATAAGGGTGAGTCAGTGCAAGATTTAAAACTCTTAGAATTAGGGGCAGGAAGCGGGTTATTTGGTCAAGCTGTTGCTAAACTAGGCGTAACTTCTATTATTGGCATTGATATTGTTCCCGAAGCATCTGAAGCCACTCAAAGAGATTGTCCGGGAGTGTATCAAAATTATTTTGTGGAAGACTTGACTCAATTATCACAATCTACTCGTGATTTTCTCAAAGAACAAAAATTAAATGGTTTTGTTTGTTGTTCGGCCTTGAGTGCAGGTCATATTCCGGTCAAAGCTTTTGTCACAGGGATGAACTTGATTCAAAATGGAGGTTGGGTGTTGTTCAATGTGGCCAAAACCAGTTATGACTGTGAAGATAACTGTCCAGATTTTGTGAATTTCTACCGTCAAGCGATCGCAAAAAATCACTTAACGGTACATTGCACCCAGTCTTATGTCCATCGTCGCTTTTTTAATGGTCAAACTTTAGAATATGTAGCAATTTTAGCCAAAAAACAAGCAGATATCCCAATCAGTTAAAACTTCAATTTTTCGTAAGCATTCAGCCGTCAATAGTATTTAACCGGATTTCTTATGAATTAACTAATTTATTAACATAAAATTGTGCCACTTGATCAAAAGGGTTCTCTTCCAGACAAATCTTAAAAAAAATCAAAGCTTGTTCATATTCTTGAAGATGATAACATAACACCCCTTGCTCAAAATTGCTGCGGTTTTTATGTTTTGCATCTCGAATAAATAAAGAATCATTATCAAACACTTCAAACACAGAAACTTGTTCTGATTTTCCTTTGACTTGCACTTGGTCAATTAACCGAATATAGTAATCACTGCAACAAGCTAACTTAAAAAAAGTGTAACTGTTCAGGGGGTGTAGAGATAGTGTAGAATGAGGAGTATGAAGAAGCAGATCACCATCGCAGGCCAAGAAATCCCCAGTTCAGAACTAAAAAGTCCCAACCCAATAATTACTCCAACGACTAGCGATTCTGGTTTTGGTGGAAAACGCGGATACTCTTTCGACCTAAATAAAAACCTTCTAAAGATTGAATAATAATTCGTTGCATAATTAACAAACATAATACATCCCATTGTCCCTATTGCTATACTCAGTAGGAGACGAGATAAGTCTTCTGGTACATTAGATACAATAGCTACAAAAACAAGTATTCCAGCACTTATTCCAACTATCAGAAATACTATAGATTTAAATGTGAACATTAAGTTTCTCAACAAACTCTTGCGTTAATTTTTTAAACGCTTTTGACCCCGCAGAATTGGGGGTTTGTAACACAGCAGGGGTAAAACTATCAACTGCTTTGGCGATATTCACATCCATGGGGATACGAGTATTAAAGATTTTTTTGGATTCAAAGTCTTCTTCGATGCGTTGCATGACTTGGTTGTAATAGCGACTGCTAAAAAGTCCCCCGGACAAAATAAAAGAAATCCCTAATAAATCGACATTAAGCGGGGGATTGTATTTCTTTTTCAATTTCTCGATGCGTCGTTCTAAGAGTTGAATTCCCACTAAGGATAATGGTTCGGGTCTAGCAGGGAGTAAATAATAATTACTAGCAACAATGCCACTACGAGTGAGTAAGTTATACCCGGGCGCACAATCTAACAAGATAAAGTCGTATTTGTCAACGACTGGCATTAATATTTTTTTGATTAAACTTTCTTCAAAATATCCCCAAACTTCGGAAAATTTGCTCTCCTCAGCGATCCCTTTTTTATACAAGGTTTCGGCAAAAATGTATTCGTCGTAGAGTTCAATATCTCCGGGGAGTAGGTCTAGTCCCTCTAGGTTACAAACATTTTTGAGAATCATGTCTTCTGTAAAATATTTGCGCTGGATGTAGGGACGAATGATTTTGTCAATTAAATAGTTTAAGGTTCTGCGGCCTTTGCGAATGCGGGAAAAATCGTGGGGGGAAATTAAACTTAATGTGCCACTAATTTGGGAATCTAAATCAACGATTAAAACGCGCTGGTTATAGTCTCTTGCTAGGCAAGTTCCTAGGTTCACTGTTAGCGTCGTTTTACCGACTCCTCCCTTCATGTTAATGGTGGTTAAAACTTGTCCCATAAAACTTCTCAATTTGCGCGTTTATCTTTTTGATTTTACCTTTTTTGCTAACCGTTTGAGGAATTCTTTTGTTAATTTTTCAAAGGCTTTTGAACCGGAGGCTTGGGGGTTATTTAAGACTACAGGTTTAAAGTAATCAACGGCCTGTGCTACGTCAACATTCACCGGAATTTCTGTGTGAAATACTTGGTCTTCTCCAAATTCTTGGGAGAGACGGTGTTTTACTTTTTGTTCCATGTTGGTGAGTTTCCCCCTTGCAGTATAAACAATTCCGAGGGATTCTGCGATCGCGCGATCGC
>NZ_JAQMSD010000246.1 GCF_028330525.1 Spirulina sp. CS-785/01 | reverse complement strand
GGGCAGAGGGCAGAGGGCAGAGGGCAGAGGGCAGAGGGCAGAGGGCAGAAGGAAGGAGGAGGTTTGCCTAAACAGAAGGTTAGATGCTTCTAGAAATTTCTGTGGGGTTGTGATAACGGTAATGTAATCTAACAGTGAGTCGGTTATAGAGATCAAGGTGTGAGTATGAGTAGTGTACACAGTGCTTTAATTCTGTTTCTTGGACAAATTCCCATCGATCATGTAGTTTTAGCCCAAGATATCGAAGACCCCCAAATTCTTAGTCAAATTCAGTCTTGGTTTGCCAATTTCGTTGCTTCTGGCCAACTTTGGGCGTTATGTATTGGTTTTATCATTGGTTTTGCTTTCCGCAGTCTCACGGCATCTTAGCGGGTTGGTTGTTGGTTGTTGGTTCTTGGTTGTTTGTGCAAGACGCGAGAAACTGGGTTTCTGTATCAATGTTTAAGATTTTGCACAAAATGAGGATAAGAAAGAAACCCGGTTTCTCCCCCAACCCATTACTCATTACCCATTACCAAAATTATGACACAATCGAAAACTTGGAGCGATCGCTTTGAAACTGCATTACATCCTGCCATTGCTCGCTTTAATGCCAGTATTGGCTTTGATATAGAGTTGATCGAGTACGATATTCAAGGTTCCATTGCCCATGGCAAAATGTTGGCGCAGACGGGGATTATTAGTACCGAGGACGGCCAACAGTTAGTGACGGGGTTAGAACAAATCTTGATTGAGTATCAAGAGGGAAGGTTTACTCCGGGGGTGGATGCGGAGGATGTGCATTTTGCGGTTGAACGGCGTTTGACGGAGTTGGTGGGGGATGTGGGGAAAAAACTGCATACGGCGCGATCGCGCAATGATCAAGTGGGGACCGATGTTCGCTTGTACTTGCGATCGCAAATTGAAACCATCCGTCAACAACTCCGGGAATGGCAAAATGTCTTATTACAGCAGGCCGAACAAAACGTAGAAACCCTCATTCCCGGTTATACGCACCTACAACGGGCGCAACCCCTCAGCCTCGCCCATCACCTTTTAGCCTATTTTCACATGGCACAGCGCGACTGGGAACGCTTAGGGGAAGTGTATGAACGCACCAATATTTCCCCGTTAGGCTGTGGGGCCTTAGCCGGGACGACTTTCCCCATTGACCGCCATTATACGGCGGCAGAATTACAATTTAGTAAAATTTACGCTAATAGTTTAGATGGAGTCAGCGATCGGGATTTTGCTGTAGAGTTTCTCTGTGCCGCCAGTTTAATCCTAGTTCACCTCAGCCGACTCAGCGAAGAACTGATCCTCTGGACTTCCCAAGAATTTAATTTTATCACCCTCAAAGATAGTTGTTCTACGGGGTCTAGCATCATGCCCCAGAAGAAAAACCCCGACATCCCCGAATTGGTCCGGGGTAAAACTGGGCGAGTCTTTGGACATTTACAGGGAATGTTAGTCCTTATGAAAGGACTCCCCTTGGCTTATAACAAAGACTTACAAGAAGATAAAGAAGCCATTTTCGATGGGGTAAAAACGGTTCAAGGCTGTTTAGAGGCCATGACCATTTTAATGCGAGAGGGGTTAGAATTCCGCAACGAACGGCTCAACCAAGCCGTCGCGGAAGACTTCTCTAATGCAACGGATGTGGCGGACTATTTAGCCAGTAAGGGCGTTCCCTTCCGCGAGGCGTATAATTTAGTGGGCAAAGTCGTGAAAACCAGTTTAGCGGCTGGAAAACTGCTCAAAGATTTAACCCTAGAGGAGTGGAAGGAATTACACCCCGCTTTTGAGGAGGACATTTATCAAGCTATTTCTCCTCAACAAGTGGTTTCGGCCCGCAATAGTTACGGGGGAACTGGGTTTGAACAAGTCCGCCATGCCATTAAGGCCGCCAAGGAACAGTTATCCGGTGAAGCGTAGCGTAACCCAAAATCCTCAAACAATTAACAATTAACAATTGAAAGTAAAGTTAATTGTAGGTTGGGTGAAGCGCAGCGTAACCCAAAATCCCCCAAACAATTAACAATTAAAATTGGTTCTTTGTTGTTTGTTCTTGGGTAAGTATTCAGATAATGCTACCTTTATATGCCTTGGGTTAAAACCCAAGGCTAATAGCTGAAACCCGTTAAAACGGGTTAATATAAAACGGGTTAATAGATGTAACATTCAGCCAAGGTGCGTTCCCCTGCGGGGTTTCCGGTTTCCTTGCCTCACAAGCAAATGAACACTTTTTCAGCAGACTCTAAATATTAATGTTCGTATTTTTATGGCAAATTAACATAACTCTCGAAAGTAATACATCTAAATTGTAAGAATTTACATTTAATCCTGCTGTCTGACAGTCTTCAATTAAAGACTGCATTTTGTTATTATTGTCAATTTCATAACAATAATAACGATAAATATTAAACCGTTCACCTTTCGGGAAATGCACAGTTTTAAGTGTTCCAGCACTCTCAATTTTAACTTGATAATCTTCTTTAAAAATCAAGTTTGTTAAAAACGTATTCGTTGCTTGATCAAACTTCCCTTCAATTTCAATATCTTCCGGTAAAATATCCAGTAATTCTGCGATATAATAGGCAACATCAACCGAAATATGATCTTTAAGGGTATATTGGTCTTGAGAGTCTGTAAACCGCAGAGAACAAGTTAATAGTAAATATTCCCCCTCTCCTAATGACTTTTGAAGATTTTTTAAAACTTGAATCCGGTTTTCATTATTACCAATTGTTCCCCCAATATAAATCCATAAATTTTGACCTTGGGGAGCAAGTTTTTCAGGATTAATTATTTCTAATACAGACTGGGTTTCCAAGTCTCCTTGATACCCCAAAAACGTGAGATCAGGAAACCAATTTTTTAGGTTAGTTTCAGCCAATGAGAGCATTTCTCGGCTAATATCAATGGCAATATATTGGGTTAAGAGTCCCGCTTTGGTGAGAATATCCACTAAGGTTTTAACAGGTTCAGCATTGCCAACTCCAATATCAACAATAGTCAAGGGTTCAGTTAATTCTTGTTGTTTATCTATCCACAAAAGTCCTTCTTTCAGGAATCGCGCATCACTTTTTAAGGTACTAAAAGCCGCTTGTTTTTGTTTCTGTATAATTTGTTGCCAATTCTCAATAATTTTACCCCGATAAAACCATTTAAAGGGGATAGTCTGATAGTTTTGGATATGCTGAACTAAGTTGTTAATTTCCTGACCGGAAAATAAATGATAAAATTTTGGTGTTGCCTGAACTTGTTTCATTGAATTTATTATAGCAGTAATCAGCATCCGAAGGCAGAGGGCAGAAGGAAGGATAAAGGAGGAAGTTTGCCTAAAAAACTAAAAAAAGGGTTGTTTTTTCTTTTTTCTTTGTGAACAAGAGAACAGGGAATTATCAACCAATTACTAATTACTAATTATTCATTATTAAAAAAGACGCGATTCCTCGCGCCTCTCGATCCCAAAATTCCCTTAATTTAATGACTTTCGACTTCTTGGGTAACTTTTTGCCCGATAGAGGGTTCTGTACCCGCTAACAGTCGTTCAATATTACTGCGATGACGTAGAATAACATACAATCCTGCAACGGCAGCAAAGAGGCAGTAGGGAAGGGGTTCATTAAACAGTATCATCAAGGCATTAACGGCAATTGCCCCGGCTATTGACCCCAAGGAAACAATGCGCCATGTCCAGAGAGTGGCGGCAAATACCGCAATTGTTCCCAAGGCTGCCGGAGGACTCATGACTAATAATACTCCGATACTCGCGGCCACGGATTTTCCGCCTTTAAAATTCAGCCAGACGGGTTTACTATGGCCCACAATGGCAATAATGCCAGCTAGGGTGACTAACCAAGGTTTCCAACTCAGAGGTAATGCACCTCCTAAGTTAATGGCATAGGACAAATGCACCATTGCGATCGCGGCCATTCCTTTCAACATATCCAACAACAATGTAGCCAAGGCCGCTTTCTTCCCCACCGTCCTCAGAACATTGGTTGCTCCGGTTGACCCCGATCCTTGTTCGCGGATGTCAATGCCTTTTAGCGATCGCGCCATTAGGTATCCGGTTGGAATAGAACCGAATAAATAGGCAACAAGTAACAGGAGTCCACTGATAATCCAAACCACCGAAACGATCCCTCTAACTTACAACAAATTAACCCAATTGCCCTCAAACAGCATTGCTTTACCCCCTATTTATAGTCTCTCTGCTGATTCCCGAAACCGACTCGCTGTGTAAGGCTCTCCCTTCAAAAGACTGAATATCTTGCCGTTTGGGGCATCTGATCACCAGTCTTTCCCAAAGCAGCCTCACCGCAGACCCCTAAAATACAGGTTTAAACAGCTTTACTGCGCAAGAGAGTATAAACAGCCCCTGAGAGTGATACCTAACCAACTTGGAAAAGATAGCTTCCCTTTAGCTCGGAATGGGTAATTTCTTTACGGGGATCAAGGACAACTATCTTTGTCCACTCCAATTTTAACAGTTACTACGCCCTTAATAAACATAGCTCGACATTTGACTCGGATTCGGTGCAAAGGCGATCCATAAGGGGAATTGCAACAGAGCCAAATTAATCATATCTTCTGTTTCATCCATGACGATGATCGGCAATTGCCCATTATCCACCAACCGTTCCGCTTTCTGAACTAAGGCTTCAGGCGACTCAAATAAACCTATACCACGAGAGGGGCCAAAATCGCTACGCGAAATCCCCAAACAATCTTGGAGCCCTCTACGCCACTCGCCCAAGCGTTCCGGGGAATTAGCCAACACCAACACCCGCACGCGCTCATCGTATAACCGCCGCAAAATCGAAATAGCCGCCGAAGCCACTAAAATATTTTGCAAACGACTGCCCAGAGAGCGAATGGCCCCCCGGCCTCCTTTTTGAAAGAACCAGTCCTGCACTCGTTCCGCGTGGACGGGTTCAAAAGTGCGCCGCAGTTGCCAAGGGGGCCCGTAATAGTCCGGCATAGTGCGATATTGGTCAATAATTTTACTGACCTGTCGCCGTTGATCTTGAAACGTATCCTTAGCGAACTTCGGGGTAGGAGTCTCCTCTTGGGGACGAGTGCGGGGGACTTCGCTACGGGAAGGAGGGGGAGGACTCGCGCTGGGGTCAGGTAAATCTAACTGTTCGGCGGTGGCCACTAAATCTTGTAAACTGCCCACCAAATAATCCTTAAAGCCTTTAACTCGAATGGCAATGTCTTGGGACACTCCAGAAAAGGAGGCTCGCATTTCTTCCCGGATGCGATCGCGCCGTCGCTCCAACTTATCCACAGAAATTTGTAAGGCTTGTTTTCTCTCCTCCAACTCCTGCACCCCTTCTTGAACCATCCGTTCTAGGGCCCCTTGAACCCCTGCCGTTTCTTCAGTGAGCAGTTGTTCTCGTTTCGCTTCTAACTGCGTAATTTCTTCCTCTAACTCGCGTTTCCGGCGTTGCAATTGTTCCACTGTAGCGGATAACTCTTGCTGTATCCCTTGTTCCGGGGGACTCTCTTGGGTTTGTTCATAAATCGCATCTAAGTCCACCGTGTCCTCCGTCTCCGATGCTGAAACCGGAGACTCTGAAACTGGAGACTCTGACACTGGAGACTCTGACACTGGAGACTCTGACACTGGAGACTCTGACACTGGAGAGTCTGACACTGGAGACTCTGAAACTGGAGAGTCTGACACTGGAGACTCTGAAACCGGAGACTCTGCCGCCCAATAATCTGAAACATCCGCCTCAGAGACCTCAGACTCACTCGAAGCAATTGGAGAAGACTGATCCTCTGCCTGCTGTTGCGAAGGACGGACTCGTTCGGAAGTCAGGGGAGGCAGAGGTTGTAAATTCTCCTCTGAAGTCTGGTTCGTATTGTGTTCTGAATTTTGTTCGGAATTGTGGGTGTCGTCAGAAGTCATCGATTACAACAGGTGAAAAGAATACAAAAAGCCGATATCCCTAGTCTTTCCGGGGTAAAGGCGCAAGACAGGTTTTCAACGTTTCTGGGTCAAAGAGAACCGGGAGAAAGTGAATACTGTTCACTTCTCGAAAATAAAACAAAACTGGCACATTATTCCAGAAGATACGCCAATTGCTCCAATCTTGGTAGGGAAAATGACGAATTAACGTGCCGGACCGATAGACCTCTAATGCCGTCTCTGTGAAGTGTAACCGAATCGTGGCCGCTTGGACGAGTAAAAAAAGACCGAAAAGCGCGATCGCGCCTCCAACCCAACGCTGCCAAAAAATCAAAGGAAGCGAACCCAGAATCAACACCAAAGGCAACCCATAACTCGGTTTTAGCTCAGTCGATTGAGTTCCTCCTGTAGCGGATGAATTAGTCGTTGTCATAACTCACGCAAGAAAAATCGGCACTATTCACTATTGTATGGGCTATTGGCGGTTTATAGTGGAGAGTTGATAGTTCTTGGAGAAAAAGGGAACAGGGAACAATTGGTTCTTTGAACAATTGGTTCTTTATTCTCCCCCATCAGCCCCTTGTGTCCTTTGTGTCTTTGTGGTTAAATTCCCCAACTCTCAACTCTCAACTCTCAACTCCCCCATCACCCCCCCGTACTTCCCAACGCATTACCCGTCCCTTGGAACATAATCCAAGACAAGACAAAATTTACAATAAAAATCGCCAATAGCGACGTAACCACCGCCGTAGTCGTGGACTGTCCTACCCCCTTCGCCCCTCCCGTCGTCGTCAGTCCCCAACTACAGCCAATCACCGCAACCAACCCCCCAAACACCACCGCCTTTAAAATACAACTCACCAAATCCCACACCCCCATAAAATTTTGCACCGAATCGAGAAAAACCGAGCGAGGGATACCATAAAGACTCGTCGCCACCACTAAACCCCCACCTAACCCCACAACCAAAGAAAGCAGCGTTAAAACAGGCAACATCAACCCACAAGCAATAATGCGAGGAATCACCAAATAATCAATCGGGTCCGTTTTCAACATCAAAAGCGCGTCAATTTGCTCAGTCACGCGCATTGTGCCAATTTCTGCCGCAAACGCCGATCCCACTCGGCCCGCAATCACCACAGCCGTTAAAACCGGGGCCAATTCCCTCGATAAAGACAACGCTAAAACGCCCCCCACCGCGCCCCCTGCCCCAAAATACAGAAATTCTCGCGCCACCTGAATGGTAAACACCATCCCCACAAAAGCGGCGGTGACTAGGGCAATGGTTAATGAACCAGGGCCCACTAACCCACATTGTTCAAGGGTGTTCCGTTGATTAATTTTTGCCCTTAGCAAATGCAACACCACTTGTCCCCCCAAAAAAATGGCGGAAACTAAGCGAATTGCCCAAGATCGCAAGCCAAAACTACTCATTTTTGGTAATCGGTGATTGGTAAATGGTAATTGGTAAATAGTAAATGGTAATCGGTAATCGGTAATTGGTATAACTCCCCAACTATCAACTCTAGCGTTTTCAAATGAGGTGTAAAACCCCGTGGGGTTTTACTCTAACAGTATCTGCCTGATTTTCTGTTCCCTGTTCCCTATTCCCTGTTCCCAATGCCTTACAAGTCAGTTTACAACTCTGATGAAAACGCTATATCAACTATCCACTATCCCCTAACTCTCCGTGTCATCAACACGGAAACGTTCCACAGAGGAGAGCAAGTCACGGGCAATTCCTACTAGGTTTTGTAGAGAAGATGCCACTTTTTGCGACTCTTGAGAAGTCTCTTGGGCCGTTAATTCCACCGACTGCATCACCTGGGCCACCGCCAAGGTACTCTCAGTCTGTTCCACTGTATCTGCCGTAATAGAACGCACTAAGGCATCAATGCGGTTCGACACCTGGATAATATCTTCTAAGGAACGCTTCGCCTGTTCGGCCCGTTTTGTCCCCTCAATTACCTGCTGTGTCCCTTCTTCCATGGCCTGCATCACCAAGCTGGTCTCACTTTGAATTTGTAACACAATCTGCTCGATGTCTTTCAAGGCTTTGGCGGAACGGTCTGCCAACTGGCGCACCTCATCCGCCACAATGGCAAACCCCCGTCCAGCTTCCCCGGCCCGTGCTGCCTCAATAGAGGCGTTTAACGCCAGTAAGTTGGTTCGGGAGGCAATGGAGGAAATGACCGCCACAATTTTAGAAATTTCTTGGGAAGATTCCGCTAAACGCTTGACTTTTCGCGTTGTTTCTGCTACGGTTTCCCGAATTTGTAGAATCCCCGAAACCGCGTGTTCTACGGCATCGCCGCCTTTCACCGCCACCGCCGCCGAGGAGCGAGCCACTTCTTCGGCTTCACGGGCGTTTTCTGCAACCCGGCGAATGGAGTCAGTCATCATTTGCACCGAGTTGAGGGTAACGGCTAATTCTTCAGCTTGTCGTAATGCGTCACTTTGTAACCCCCGTGCAAACTGTTCGTTATCCGACGCACTCTTATTCACCTGTTTAGCGGCGGCTGTCACTTGTTGGACAATTTCCCGCAGATTTTGAATAGTTAAGTTAAAGGCATCGGCAACCGCCCCTAATACGTCGGCTGTCACCTCCGCACGCACGGTTAAATCCCCTCGTGCGGCCCCTTCCACGTCGTCTAACAGGCGAATGACTTGCCGTTGTAAGTCTTCTTTCTGTTGTTCCGTTTCTTCGGCCCGCCGTTGGGCTTCGCTGGTGGTGGTTAAAATTACCCGCGCCATTTCATTAAACCCGGCGGCTAATTGGCCAAATTCATCTTCGGCGTAAATGGTGGCCTTGGCGTTAAAATCCCCTTGGGACACTGCATCAAATTGGGCTTGCAGGTCGGCGGTAGCTTGTTCAATTTGTTGAATGTTGGTACGGCCAAAGAACCACACTACACCACCCCCGACAGCCCCGCCTACTAAAGCCATAAGGGAGTTCCAGCCCATGGCGTAGGGGATAATCACGTCTTTTTTATCACTGGGGGCCCGACTAAAACTGACAAAGGAGAGCAGAGCTACGGCAAGGGCGGAGGAAATTCCGGCGGTGACGGCGGTGAACCAGTGTTTTTTCCGGAGGGGGAAGTTTTCGTACCATGCCAGTCGCCCTTGGCTCATTTCCGCGCTGGGTTCAACGATGCGATCTTTGGCCCGGGTGAAATTGGTGGGGGTAGTTTGGGCTTCCTCGCCCGCTTCGTCTTCAACTTCGACGGGGACTTCTTCGACTTCTTCTCCCCCCCCAGACGGGACAAAATCAAAGCCAGAGTCTTCTCCAAAGGCGGAGTTATCAAAACCCATCTCGGAGTCTGGCCCGGCGGAGGAGTCAAAGTCGGGCATATCTTCAATATCATCATTGAAGACATCGAATTCTTCGAGAAAGCCCCCGGAGTCTTCGGCGATGGGCGATTGGGTGTTCATATCCCCAAAGTCGGTGTCATCTCCGGCTTCTTGGCCAAATTCTTCAAAGCCGCTTGTGTCGAAGCTCCCGTCAAATTCATCAAAGCCAAAGTCTGACGGTTCACCAGTGTCTTCCTCTGCGTCGTCTGTGGCCCCAAAGGAGACGTTTTCGAGATTGTCGTCGAAGTCGTATTCCTGTGTTCCCATGTCTTGGGGGAAATCTAATTCACTGTCTGGGCCAGTGTCGTAGTTTTCGTCTTCGTAGTTTTCGTCTTCGTAGTTTTCGTCTTCGTAGTTTTCGTCTTCGTAGTTTTCGTCTTCGTAGTTTTCGTCTTCGTCCTCTTGAGCATTCTCTAATTCTTGAGAGGACATCAGTAGGGTTTCGGCTTGATAGTCTTCGTCATCAAAGTTAAAGTCGTTTTCTTCTCCAAAGAGAAGCTCGTCGTCTTCTACTTCGCTTTCCTCACCGTCTCCTCCATCGGGGGGAATGACGAAGGTAGAGTCCCCTTGGTCGTTGGTTTCGGGGACACTGCCTAGGGTTTCATCGGCATCAAAACCAAAGTCCATGTCCCCGAAGGAGTCTTCTTCTCCAAAGGTGTCTTCTGCCTCGTTCTCATTGGTGGCAAAGGGGGACTCGGTAAAGACGGTGGCATCTTCGTCACTTTCGCCACTGTTCCAGTCGGAGTTGTCTTCATTGTCTCCGAGGGCAAAGGGATCATAGGCAATATCTTCGGCGAAACTTTCGCTGTCTTCGTCTTCTGCATCAGGGGAAACGGCAAAGGGGTTGTCAAGTTCGTCACTAGCGAAGGGACTTCCGTTGTCGTTGTTGTGATAGCCGTTTTCGGCCCCGTTTTCGTTGTGATCAAAGTGACTACTGTTCAAGTCTAAATCGGTGAGGGCTTCACCGTCAGTGAAACTGGGGAAGCTGTCTTCTTCGCTGAGACCTTCCCGTTCATCATAATGGGCATCGGTGTCGGGGAAGTCGTCGATGAGATCATGGCCCAAGTCTTCTGATCCCAAGTCTTCTGATCCCAAGTCTTCTGATCCCAAGTCTTCTGATCCCAGGTCGTTGTCGAAATCTTCACTAAACTCCTCGAAGTCTTCTATGCCGTCTTCTGTGTCTTGGCCGGGGTGGGTTAAGCCGGCTTGGGCATCTTCAATGCCGTTGTTGGCATAACTGACAAAATCCGGGTCATCGGTGAGTTCTTTGACGAGTTGGTATTGTTCTTGGGCGACGGTGTAGTCTTGGAAGCCATAACAATAGATATGCCCCCGTAGGAGTTGTACGGCTGCGTCGTCGTCGTGATCTTCGGCGAGTCGGTCGATTATTGTGGCCGCTTGTTCATAATTTCCTTGTAAATAGGCGCGTTCTGCTTCTTCATATTCTTGTATATAGTCGGTTGGGTTGGCCATTGACTTTCTCCAACGTTCTGGGTAAATGGCGATTGGTCAGGAGGACAGGGGATAAAAATTTGCGAGTTATAAAACTTTTTCGTTAATAATAATAGCTTTATCTTCTAGATTTCATGGGCGCGATCGCAAGTTCTGGATGAATTCCACCTCCTTGGGGATTAGCTTTGGGGATTAGCTTTGGGGATTAGCTTTGGGGATTAGCTTTGGGGATTAGCTTTGGGGATTAGGTGGCCCAACGGGCAGAACGCAGGATTTTACCGGGATCTAGCAAGCGTAAGCTCTGTTGTTCCTTGGGGTTGAGAACCCATTCTCCCACAATAAAGGGGGTCATGCTGTCGGGAACGTTGCTGGCCGGTTGAATTTGTTCGTTGTCCAACCAGTCCATTTCCCCGATACCATCAATGGCTAAACCTAGTATAGTATCTTGATCTTCAACGGCAATGACCGGAATCTCGCTCCGTTGCGTATTTAAGGCCACCGGATCTCCTAAAAATTGCCCCAAGTCCGCTACCCAGATCACTTGCCCCCGTAAGTTCAGCGCACCCAGCAAAAGAGGAGAGGCATTGGGGATGGGGGTAATGCGGTCTGGGGGTTGATTCATCACTTCCCGAATACCGGGGGCGGGTAAAGCTAATTCAATCCCAGAGGGCAGAAAAAACCGTAAATGCAACTCGCCTTCGGGCGTTTCTAGCTTCTCAATATCGGGAGAGAGTTCCCCGTTGGCGTTTGGGTTTTGGGAGGAGAGAGAATCGGAATTCTCGACCATAATATCTGAGGATGGGTAAGGGGGTGGACGAGTTGATGACGGTTAGGGGCGGGTTAAGGGGAGTAGCTTAGTTGTGGGTGAACTCACCCACAACTAAGCTCCTTGCGTCGCTGTAGTTGGGGCTTCCTTATCCTTCCAAAGGACAGATAAAGTAACGGGAGTTCTCCGCTTGGATGAGGAACTTTTGCCACCATCCAACTGACCGTCATTTCTGCTGGTCAGTTTTAATTTTTTAGCCCAGTATCTAGCACCAATGTTATAACTAGCTGATAGATCGCAGTTATTCAGAAGGCTTTTTTGAGGCTTTTTGGGATTCTACCCCCGCAGCAGTTGTTTCACTGTGCCAATGAGTTCCATGGGTTGGAAGGGTTTGGCTATATACGCATCAGCCCCCTGACGCATTCCCCAGTAACGGTCAAATTCTTCTCCTTTGGAGGAACACATGACGACGGGAACGTCTTTGGTTTGGGGATCTGCTTTGAGACGACGACAAAATTCGTAGCCGTTCATTTGGGGCATTACGATGTCTAGGACGACGATATCGGGATTGTATTCCCGGATGCGTTCTAGGGCTTCTACGCCATTCCCTGCGACTTCTACGGTGAGACCACTCCCTTTGAGCAGATCGGAAATCATCTGTCGCTGTGCCATACTGTCTTCTACCACTAAAACTTTGCTCATATCTCGCTTCCTACCTGTTTTAGCCAATTGCAATTGCCAAGGCATCTATCTATTCATCATCCTACAAGATAAGCTAATTCGGCGGAGAGGATAACGGTTGCCCTTGACCAATATATTTTTCGATTAACATTAAGAGTTCACTTTCTCGAAAGGGTTTGGTGAGATAATCCGTTGCCCCCACTAAGCGGGCCCGCACTCGGTCGATAAATCCTTCTTTTCCGGTCAACATGATAATGGGGGTATGGCGAAATCGTGTTGAACTTCTCAGCATAGCACAAAGTTCATAGCCTTCGAGTTCCGGCATGGCGATGTCACATAAAATTAAGTCCGGTTGCAGGTGAAAGACTTCACTCAAGGCATTGAGGGGATCACTCAGGAAGGTGACTTGATACCCATGGGGGGTGAGCATATATTCAACGCTTTTGCTGAGGGTGAGTTCATCGTCAATACAGACGACATGAGGGGAGGTTTGGGGGCTTTCGGGAGTCCGAGACCGGAAATCATGGGGGCTACGGTCCACCAGTTGAATCCAGCCTTTCTGGACGTAGGGATAGATGGCTCTGGCGATGGCCACTAAATCCCGGCCTAAATATCGGGAGAGTTGCCGTAGGGAGGTTTTCCCGTCAGTCCACCGGATTAAATGTTTGTAGGATTTGGGGGGGAGGGCGGTTTGTAAGCGGTTTTTATCGGTGATGATGGGACATTGGGTGGGGGATTGGATATGGGGGTGGAATTGTTTCCATTGTTGGACTTGTTTAATAATGTGGGGGATTGAGGAGCCGATTTCGAGGGTGGTGAGTTGGGGGGCAATGGCTGACCCCATTTCAAAGTTAAAAATCCCTTGACGTAACCCTAATAGATCAAACAAGGTTTCAATGATCATCCGTTGCATAATATTCTGGCCTTGGGGTGGGGTAATGACACGCTGTTCCATCAATTGCCAGAGACAACCGTATTCGGGGGTTATGACGGCGGGTGAATAATTTTCCCATTGGGAGAGTTGCACTTCGGCTTGGTAATGGCGGAGATAATCTCGTAACCGTGCTAAATTACTACTGCTGCGATCGGCGGCATAGGCAATTTTCCCGTTCACGAAGAAGACAAACCAAAAGGGTTGAATGGGGGTATTGGGATAGGATAAATTCCGTCTGGCACTCTGACTCAGTGCGCTTCCATCAAAGCGAAGGTCAAAGGATGATGAATAGGTTTCGACAAACAATTCTCCTGTCCTCTGACCCAGTTCGATCAGTTGCAGGATACTACGGATATCAATTTCGTTAAGCGTTCCCTGCATGAACCATTCCCCTCTAAGTTTCGTGCGCATCCCGACCACAATGAATGGCACTTTAATGTATGATACGGGATGGACTGAACCAGTAATCAGTAATTCAGTAATCAGTATCCGAAGGCAGAGGGCAGAGGGCAGAGGGCAGAGG